>NZ_JBGONU010000020.1:0-80849 GCF_041439295.1 Vibrio sp. 1F253
TTAGTGATTGTACTCACTTAACTCAGTGTCCAAAACTGCTGGTGCGGATCAGTATCTACAAGTCCACCCGCTTTAACAGCAGCTACAAGTGTATTGAAAGAGCCATTTCCTACTGCGACATCGACGATATCTTTTTTCATCTCATGATGATTGGCGTTAGCGAATGCACTAAAAAAAAGTGCAGCGACAAGAAGAGATAGAGACTTGCTAATTTTATTAATCATGTTGGAATCCTTTGAGTTTGTCCGTTATTTTCGTCAGGTATTACGAAAGGCTCAAAGCGATGGATCAATTTATACCAATCACAGTAAGTAAGTGATCAAAAATAGCGCAGGATAAAAGCTTGAGAACAAGGCTGCTCTTTTCAATAAATAGTTTCGATAAGTAGTTATTCTACAATCAAAAAACCTAACGACGTTATCGAGATTTTTAACAAGCTAGGGTGAACAGTTATTTACTACGATTGGTATTATTATACCTTTGAGCTATTTGCTTCGAGAGCGAACTTTACTCTATGAACAGGCGAGTGAGGGCCTTCAATGGTGCATTTTTAGTATTTGAGTTTGTTATTTATGGGCTGTGGCGACTGTTTTATGGGCTATGACGATTATTCAATTATTTCTGTCACTTACGGTTGTAGCTACTCGTTGCTATCCGTAATATGAAAATTAGCTTAAGGATAGAAATAGACAGTAAGGAATCACTTTGGAAATACAAATTAGACATCTTGAAACCACAGACAACCAAGACATTTTTGATATTTATCGTCATTCATCAGTATCAGAAAATACCTCACAAAAACCTTTCCTTAGCTCTGATCAAGTGGAGCGATTGTTTGGTCATTCAGACCATTTCACTTTAGTCGCAGAAGTGTCAGGTAAAGTCGTTGGGCACATTACCTTATTCATGACGACTAAGGTGAGAGACCGACATAGTGCTGGCTTAGGGATTGCGATTCACCCTGATGCACACGGCAAAGGGGTTGGGAAGGCATTAATGAAAGAAGCGATTAATCAGGCTGATAATTGGCTTAATCTTGTTCGTCTGGAGCTAGAGGTTCATGCCGATAACAACGCTGCCATTGCTTTGTATAAACGAGTGGGTTTTCAGTTAGAAGGCACTAAAAGGCTGAGTACATTCAAAGGCGGGAAATACATTGATATGTTATTGATGTCGAGGATTAGACCTGATTATCGTTGATTTTTACACCTATAACGTCCTATTTAGATAAAATCAAAGAAGCTGGCAGTGTGCCAGCTTCTTTGGTTTGAACAAGATACTTTATAGACTTGTTTGTAATCGAATCTACTTGTTCACGTAATCTTTGAATTTCTGCTTCGTTTCAGCATCGGCTTTTTCGTACCAAAAATACAACATTTCTTCAGCTGTGTTAGCCGCATTTCCATCAATTTTTGCTGGAAGTGTTACAGGTTGAACAACCGCTGCTGTTGCGCCTGCTGTTGTACCTATAGCTAGCGCAGCAATGCCGCCTTGCTGGTTGTATTCTTTTGCTTCTTGAGGGTATTTACGTCCAATTTGCATACCGTCTTTAACTAGCTTGTCTTGCTTAACGCTGATTTCATTCTGGTTCTCGTCAACAAGGCTCCACTCTAAGTTTTTAAACCCAGATTTTGCTTCTGCTGTGTTGCGGTATTTTGGCAGATCGAAAGTCAGTGTGGTATCAGTCGCATCGAATGTTGCGATAACAGCGTCGCTGTCTACGAATTCACGATCGTTACCTTTATCAAATGCAAGTTGATATTGGAATACGATTTGGTTTTGGCCATCTGGTAACGTCAGTGTTTTATGAGAAGAGAATAAGCCGCCGTCTAAGTCAGGCTTAGCTTCGTTAACCGCTAGAATATCAACACTGGATGGAACTTGGATTTCAACGTCAGCTAATACTGAAGGTGCAGCAACGATAGCTGAGAGTAGGGCAATGCTTTGGATTGTCTTCATAATCATACAGTTGTTAGGGTGAGTTAAAATACAATCGCACGCATATCTCTGTATTTCAAGTGATGTCCGTGGGATTTGAAAAAATTTGCGTAATCTTAACGTAACGGTCATAAACGAGGCGAGCTACAAGGCTATGCGAGTAAATGTATGCGGATAACCTTGTTCGTCACTCGTTTGTTAAAGGCTTATGTAGGACAGTTTTCATTGTTGATATACTGAAAAGCCGTGATAGCACTTGAGCTATCACGGCTTTGTTTCGCTTTCCTAGGGTTGGTTAAGCTTTAGCTAATTATTTAGCTTGCGCTGCTGCCGCTTCTAGTTGCTTAAGTTTACCTTGAAGCATGTACGCATTCTGGTTGAAGTTACCAGGGTTCAACACTTGGCTTTGCTGCATTGGGTAGTCAGGTAGTGTGTTCATGAATTCTTGTACTTTGCCGCCTACTGGTACGAATAGCCACATATTGTCTGCCATCCAGCGTAGGTACATGCCTGATTCGTGTGGTGCTTTTTCGAATGGGTCAGCACGTAGGTGAACGACTTGAGGCCAGTTTGGTTGGAAACGAACTGCATCAACAATGTTACCGTCCATAACAGCGAATGAAATCTTGAAGTCATTCCAACGTACCGCATTTAGTTCAGCGTTAGCAGAGAAGTAAAGCATGCTGTCACGAGGGCCTTGCTCTTCTTTACCTTGGAAGTAAGGTAGGAAGTTGTAACCATCTAGGTGTACACGCCAGTTTTTACCGTTGTAAGTCGCCCCTTTATCAGACGCTAGTTTCTCAACCACTTTATCATCACCAGCGGCTGCTAGAAGAGTCGGGATCCAGTCTTGGTGGCCCATGATGTCGTTGATCTTCGTTCCCGGTTTGATAGTACCAGGCCAGCGAACTAGCTGAGGAACACGCATACCGCCTTCGTAAGTTGTACCTTTTTCACCGTGGAAGTAAGTAGCACCACCATCAGGCCAAGAAACTGTCTCTGCACCGTTATCGGTAGAGTAGATTACGATCGTGTTGTCTGCGATTTTAAGCTCATCAAGTTTGTCTAGAAGGATACCCACTTGGTCATCGTGCTCTAGCATGCCGTCTGCGTAGATGCTGATACCAGATTTACCTTGATACTTCTCTTGTAGACGAGTCCACACGTGCATACGAGTCGTGTTGTGCCAGATGAAGAATGGTTTGTCAGCTTTCACTGCTTTTTCCATGAATGCTAAAGATTCTTCTAGGAACTCTTCATCCGCGTGCTCCATTCGCTTACGCGTCATAGGGCCTGTATCTTCAATCTTACCGTCAGAAGTCGACTTGATTACACCACGAGGGCCAAAGTTCTTACGGAACTCTGGGTCTTTAGGGTAGTAGTATGTTTCCGGCTCTTCTTCCGCATTTAGGTGATAAAGGTTACCAAAGAACTGGTCGAAACCGTGGTTCGTTGGAAGATGCTTATCTTGGTCACCCATGTGGTTTTTACCGAACTGAGCTGTCATGTAGCCCTGTTCTTTAAGAAGGTCTGCGATAGTTGGAGCCCAATCAGGGATACCGTGGTCAGAGCCCGGCATACCGATAGTCAGTAGACCTGTACGGAAAGGTTCTTGACCGGTTAGGAATGCAGCACGGCCAGCAGTACACGATTGTTGACCGTAATGGTCAGTAAATAGTGCGCCTTCGTTAGCAATACGGTCGATGTTAGGTGTTTGATAACCCATCATGCCGTTGTTGTATGCACTGATGTTGAATACACCAATGTCATCACCCCAGATAGCAAGAATGTTTGGTTTTTCTGC
Organism: Vibrio sp. 1F253; assembly: GCF_041439295.1. NCBI lineage: Bacteria > Pseudomonadati > Pseudomonadota > Gammaproteobacteria > Vibrionales > Vibrionaceae > Vibrio > Vibrio sp. 1F253. The sequence continues at coordinate 3,743 of NZ_JBGONU010000020.1, forward strand.
TGCTGTTGCCGCTGAAGAAGCTGCTAATAAGCCAACACCTAATGCTAGTTTATTAATTTTAGTACCCATAAGGACTCCAATTCACTTTTAAGATTAATGCGTTAGAACAACACATCGATGAGCAAATGTTATTCTCAAAATTCCGTTCCGTCCTTTTATAGTGCTTATAACCAATCGTTATGATGTTTAGTTAACTTATTGATTCATATCAGTTCTAGTGTGTTGCCAGAACAACCCCTTAGTTTGTATGTGTGATCCTTATCATGTTTGTTGCCGTAAACCTTATCGATGACTTCTGTATCCATATCTCGATGAAAATGACAAAAATATTAATAGCTTAGGTAATCTCGCGTATGCGTAAAAAATGAACTATACGTTGTAGGGCAGGATGCAAATAACTTACGAAGAGGTTTCTATGACAGCGAAGTATGGCGCTAAACGTCGATTAGCGATTTTGGGTACAGCAATGATGGCCGCGTCTAGCGCCACTTTTGCAGCAGAAAAGCCAAATATATTGGTCATTTGGGGGGACGACATTGGTCAATCCAATGTGAGTGCGTACACATTTGGCTTAATGGGTTACCGCACTCCAAATATTGATAGCATCGCCAAAGAAGGCATGATGTTTACCGATTATTATGCGGAGCAGTCTTGTACCGCAGGTCGCTCAACGTTCATCACGGGTCAAAGTGTTCTTAGAACGGGTTTAAGTAAAGTAGGCCTTCCAGGAGCAGACATTGGTTTGCAAGCGGAGGATGCAACGATTGCAGAAATGCTTAAACCTATGGGGTACATGACAGGTCAATTTGGTAAAAACCACCTTGGCGATAAAGATGAATTCCTTCCAACAGCACACGGGTTTGACGAATTTTTTGGCAACCTTTACCACCTGAATGCTGAAGAAGAACCGGAGAATGAAGATTACCCAACTGACCCAGAGTTCCGTAAGAAATTTGGCCCTCGTGGTGTGATCAAATCATTCGCAGATGGCAAGATTGAAGATACAGGCCCACTAACGCGTAAGCGTATGGAAACGGTCGATGAAGAAACACTAGACGCGGCACTTGATTTCATGGATCGCGCAGTGAAAGCGGACAAACCATTCTTCGTTTGGTGGAACGCAACAAGAATGCACTTTAGAACGCACGTGCAGCCAGATAGCAAAGGTGTAACCGGCATCAGTAATTACGCTGATGGTATGGTTGAGCACGATCGACACGTTGGACAACTATTGAAGCAAGTGGATGAGTTGGGCATCAAAGACAACACCATCGTTTTCTACTCAACGGATAACGGTCCACACATGAACTCTTGGCCTGATGCCGGTACAACGCCGTTCCGTGGTGAGAAAAACACCAACTGGGAAGGCGCATACCGTGTACCAGCAATGGTTCGTTGGCCAGGAAAGATTGAACCGGGCAGTGTTTCAAATGAAATCATGCACCACATGGACTGGATGCCAACCTTCGTTGCAGCTGCTGGTGATGATCAGATCAAAGAGAAACTACTGAAAGGTCATACTGCGGGTGATAAAACGTTTAAAGTTCATCTAGATGGCTACAACTTCCTTCCTTACCTAACCGGTGAAGAAGAGAAAGGTCGTCGTTCGGAGATCTTCTACTTTACCGATGACGGTGACCTTGCGGCACTTCGTTACAACCAATGGAAAGCGGTGTTCATGGAGCAGCGTGCGACGGGTACCATGCAAATTTGGGCAGAACCGTTTGTAACGTTACGTCTTCCTAAGCTGTTTAACCTCCGTATGGACCCATACGAAAACGCAGATATCACATCGAATACTTACTATGACTGGTTGTTAGACCATGCCTATATGTTCGTTCCTGCACAAGCGTATGTTGGCAAGTTCTTAGAAACCTTTGCTGAATATCCACCACGTCAAAAAGCAGCGAGCTTTAGTTTGGATCAGGTTATGGAGAAACTTCAAGAGAACCATAATAAGTAAGCTTTGGTTTATTGAAACTGATAGTTTGATAAAACTGATAACACGAAAGAGCTCTTAGGAGCTCTTTTTTTATGCGCATATCGATGAGTAAATACCAGTCGTGAATATGAGTCACAACAATCAAGCTCACTGCCACTAAATAATTGTAATTTCATTGTTTTTACGTCTACCTTATTAAGCATAAGGATGTATAAAAACAAGGAATGTTATGTCTGCATGGTTGTGCTCACTAGTGAACGGATTGAAACACCAGCGAGTTGCAGTATTATCCGCAATGTTGTCTTTACCTATGTTGTCGACACTCAGTGTCAATGTGTATGCGAATGAACAAGCTCCAACGACCACTGAAGCTACGCTTATTGGTTCAGGAACTTTAGATGCCAGCTCTCCCAAGGCTACTTATGTCGGTTCTGAAGCATGCGTTGACTGTCACAGCGAAGAAGTGGAAGCGTGGCAAGGCTCTCATCATGATATGGCGATGAAACACGCGACTGATGAGTCCGTTTTGGGTGATTTCAACGATCAAACCGTGACTCATAAAGGAAAGCCCAACCGTTTTTTTCGCAAGGGAGAAGAGTTTTGGGTCAACATCGAAGGGCCGGATGGCCAATTCAAAGATTACAAAATCAGCTATACCTTCGCCTTTGAACCTCTGCAACAGTACATGGTTGAGTTTGAAGACGGACGCGTACAGTTGATTCCTTTCGCTTGGGACTCTCGCACCGAGGGCGAAGGCGGCCAACGCTGGTTTCATCTTTACCCTGATACGACCAACACCGATGAGTTTTACTGGACCAACAGTGGCCAGAACTGGAACTTCATGTGTGCAGACTGCCATTCAACAAACCTAGAGAAAAACTACGACAGCGCGAGTAATACCTACAACACCACATGGTCGGAGATTAATGTTGGTTGTGAGGCGTGTCATGGCCCTGCGAGTGAGCACGTTGAGCAGGCCCAGTTAGCCAAAGCGAATGGCGAAAAGGATGTTCAAGCCTCCGCGCATTATGGCTTTGATCGCGACTTGTCGAAGTCGGTTAAAGAATGGGTCTACCAAGAGGGCAACTCAACCCTGCAACCAAAAGACATCATCCATACCAACCAAGTTCAAACCTGTGCTCAATGCCACAGCCGACGTACTCAGTTAAATGAAACGGGTGACCACGTGAACGGGTCTTTCTTCGATAAGTATCGCTTGAGCTTGATTACCCCTGAGCTTTACCACAACGATGGTCAAATCTACGATGAAGATTACGTTTACGGATCTTTCCTTCAATCCGTGATGGCTGAAAAAGGCGTCACATGTACTAACTGCCACGATCCCCATACCGCTGAACTAAAAATTGCCGAAGAAGCTGTGTGTAGCCAATGTCACATTGCATCAGAGTACACGCCTGAAAAGCACACCTTCCACGAGGCGAATACCGAAGCTTCACAATGTACCACTTGTCACATGCCTGAGACGACTTACATGGAGGTCGACCCAAGACGCGACCACAGTTGGCATATCCCGCGTCCTGATATTAGCCAACACATTAAAACGCCGAACGTGTGTACTAGCTGTCATGAAGATCAAACCGACCAGTGGGCAGATAAGCAAATCGGTGAGTGGTTCCCAGATTCTAAGTATCGTAATCAGCAGCATTTTGCCGTTGCCTTTTATGCTGACTCAATAGGGCACCGAGGTGCAGAGGATGCGTTGGCATACTCGGCTCAGGACTCCAGCTTAAGCAATATCATTCGTGCATCGAGCTTAGAACGTTTGGGCGGCAATACGGGTAAGAATACGCTTATCTCGCTAGCAAGAGCGGTGAAACATGATGATGAGATGATCCGTTTAGGCGTTGTGCAAGGCTCGTCTGGTTTCCCATTCACTGACCGTTGGCAGATTCTAGAGCCGCTACTGAAAGACCCTGTATTATCGATTCGTTCAGAAACCGCAGGTGCATTGGTACGTTATTGGGGAGAAATGAATCCTCTGCAGAAAGACCAAATCAAGCCTGCATTGGAAGAGTACATTGAGATACAGCAATTTAATGCCGATAGAGGATTTGGACGTACTAACCTAGGCAACGTTTACCGAGATTTAGGTCAGCACGATAAAGCGATTGAGTTCTATCAAGGTGCTATCGAGATTGAGCCTTACTTCGAAAACAGCTACGCCAACTTGGCGGATTTGTATCGAGCGCAAGGTAACGAAGCAAAAGCGTTGTCGACCTTGAAGCAAGGTATTGAAGCTCAGCCTAAATCGAGTGTTTTGCCATACAGCACAGGGTTATCTCTGCTTCGTGTAAAAGATTACGAACAAGCAACGGAGTACCTTAAACAAGCTGCTGAAACTGCACAAACCGACCCACAATATTGGTATGTGTACGGATTGGCTTTGGAGAAATCGGATGTGCTTGCGGCAAGTCAATCACTGCACAAGGCTTACCAATTTAGCCGCAACCCACAGCACTTGTATGCCCAGTGTGAAGTGTTGGCGCGAAACAGCCATATACCGGGCGTACCAAAGGCGTTTGAGCAATGTATTTCATCACTGAGCAAAGTGGCACCGCCGGAGGCCATTAACCAATTGAAAGCTAAGTTTGAATAAAGCGATGAGGTGAGTTTGGCTATTGTGCTTGCTGCTTATTCCGCTTGTAACCAATTATCGCGCTTATGAGCAATTATCACGTTTATAATTTATCGCGCTGATGAACAATTATCACGTGTATAACTAATAGTTATGGGGCTTGTGAGTAGGATGTACGCAGCCAGATTGAATTAAGGGAAGACCTATGAACCATGCACAACAAGCAATAAACCAACTGATTGAACAAACAGAGAAAAGTGTTATCGGTCAGAGCCACGTCGTTCGGGCTCTGGTGATAGGGTTATTGACTAATGGGCATGTGCTTTTAGAGGGACTTCCCGGTACAGCGAAAACTCGTTCAGTGAAATCGCTGGCGAACCTACTGAACACCAGTTTTGGTCGAATTCAGTTTACGCCTGACCTGCTGCCATCAGATGTAACCGGTACAGAAGTGTATCAAGAGCTTGATGGCAAGCCTCAGCTGCATTTCCAACCGGGTCCTATTTTTAATAGCATCGTTCTGGCCGATGAAGTGAACCGTGCGCCCGCAAAGGTACAAGCGGCTCTGCTTGAAGCCATGGCGGAAGGGACGATTACGGTTGGTGGTCAAACTCATATTCTGCCAGATCTATTCATGGTGCTAGCCACTCAAAACCCAGTAGAGCAAGAAGGTACGTATCCACTCCCTGAAGCACAAATGGACCGTTTCATTATGAAAGTGACGGTCGACTATCCAGAAGATGAAGCTGAACGCGACATCATTCGACTTGTGCGCAGTGAGGAACTCGGTAGCGAGACGAGTTCAGAATTAGTCACCCCACAGCATATTGAACCTGAGTTGGTACTTGAAGCTCGCCGCCAACTTCCAGATATTGCCGTTTCCGATTTAGTTGAGAACTACATTGTGGCTTTGGTGATGGCGACTCGTAAGCCAGAGCGTTACCCAGAATCAAACCTATCAAAGTGGATTGAGATTGGCTCAAGCCCGCGTGCTTCTATTTCATTGGATAAATGCGCTCGCGCTTATGCGTGGTTGCAAGGGCGTGACCACGTCACGTTGGACGATGTGCGTGCCATGTTGCCGACCGTATTAGGCCACCGATTCTCGTTGTCTTACGATGCATTGGCCGATGGTATTGACCATCAAAGAGTGGTTGAAGAACTGCTTGATAATGTTGAGATCGGATAACTAGGGGGCGTCATGGCGAAGCCAACACAAGCTCCCAAATCGCAAGGTCTTGATCCACGATTGTACTGTGATTATTCAAGGTTAGTGCGAATTCAGGCTCAAGCTGAGTCGTTTTCTCTGTTGCCTCATCTAAAGGCGGGCAGTGTGCTGTCGGGTCGACATAATTCCCTGTTTCGTGGTCGTGGTTTGAATTTTGAGGAATTACGTCACTACCAACTTGGTGATGATATTCGTAATCTCGATTGGAAAGTCACGATGCGAACGGGTAAGCCTCATGTTCGTAGCTATACCGAAGAGAAAGACCGAAATGTAATCATCTGTGTCGATCAGCGCAGTTCGATGTTCTTTGCTTCTCAAAACACCATGAAATCAGTTGTTGCGGCCGAAGTCGCGGCATTGTGTGGATGGCGAGTCCTGAAAGATGGTGACCGTGTTGGCTTTGTTTTAGCTTCTCATCAAAAACTCTTCCACACCAAAGCACAGCGTTCACAGTCTGATTTACTGGCTCAGTTAAAGCACCTTACTAAAGCAAATCAAAGCTTAGACGTGAGTGTGAGTGACAGCGAAGGAGTCGGGTTCAGTCAATGGATTGAACTGATAAAACGAATGAGATTAAAGCAGTCGACCTTAATCTTTATTAGCGATTGGCGCGACTGCCAAGAACAACATCTAGACCGACTAAAGCAGTTACAGCAACACAACGATATCTTGGCCATAATGGTCACAGACCCATTGGAACAATCATTACCTCAAGATCTCGCAAGCGCAAATTGGGTGGTGGGTGATGGTCGCTTTCAACTTAATCTGGATAGCCAATCTAAGGTTAACCTCGCAAGTGAAAGCCTTGCTCAAAAGGCGGCACTCCAGAAACAGTCCCTTGCTAAATTAATGGCGATGAAAAACCTCCCTTATATCGAATTAGATACGTCTGGAACTCATATTTCTCAGCTTCAAAAGCTGGTGGGAGGGCGTTAGATGGCCGTTGAACATACGCCTCCAAGTACTTATATCCTTCGCGATCTGCACGATGTCGCCATTCCCGAGAGCGTGAGCTGGATGCCGCAAACTATTGGCTGGAAGATCCTTGGCGTCATTCTGTTATTGGTCGCTATCTATCTGGCTTATCGCTTGGCGCAGAGATGGTGGAATAACCGTTATCGTAAAGAAGCGCTTAAAGAGCTCATGGTATTGGATGCGAGAGACAAAAACTCAACCGAACGAACCTTCAAGGTACTGAAAGTGGTACTCCGTTACCTAGACAGCAGCAATGCCAAGCTGTTTGGCCAAGCTTATGTCAATCGCTTGAACGCTTACCTGTCTGTTAGCGCTAACACCAGTGAAAACAGCAATGCGTTCTTTGCCGATGAAGTTTCGGGGTTATGGATGCAGAGCCTAATTGACCCTAAAGTACGTTTGAGCTTTGAACAGCGTTTAGAGGTGATTCAAACTGCGATGATGTGGCTAAAGCTTCATAAACCCGATGTACAAACAAAACCGAATGTACAGGTAATGGCTGAGGGGCAAGACAATGTTTGATGTTTTATCTGCCAGCTTTGAATTTGCGCACCCGCTATGGTTTATCGCGCTGCCTTTGCCGTTGTTAGTCTACTTTGCCGTGCCAGCTTACCGAACTAAGCAAATGGCTATTAAGGTGCCATTTTTTCGAGAATTGGTTGAAGCGATTGGCGAAGCACCGTCACAAGGTGCCAGCCAGTTAACACCAAGCTGGTGGCAACGGACCACGCTCATTATTACTTGGGTATTGGTCGTGTGTGCGTTAGCGAAACCAACCATTCTTGGTGAGCCACAAATTCGTGAACAATTGGGTCGTGATGTGATGGTGGTGGTCGATTTATCCGGCTCAATGGCGGAGCAAGATTTTACCTCTCAGCAAGGCGATAAAATCTCTCGTTTAGATGCGACCAAAGAAGTGCTGGCTGATTTTGCGACTACCCGAAAAGGGGATCGACTCGGTTTGATTCTTTTTGGTGATGCAGCGTTTGTACAAACACCGTTTACAGCTGACCAAGATGTGTGGCTTGAACTGCTTAATCAAACCGATGTCGCTATGGCAGGGCAAAGCACGCACTTAGGTGATGCAATTGGCTTGGCGATTAAGGTGTTTGAACAAAGCGAAAAGCAAAGTGCTGCCGTTCAAGATTCAAGTGTTGATGCCAACGAAAAAGAGAAGGTCGTGATCGTACTAACCGACGGTAATGATACGGGAAGCTTTGTTGAACCGATTGATGCAGCCAAAGTTGCGAAGGCGAAAGGCGTTCGTATTCACGTGATCGCCCTGGGTGACCCACAAACCGTTGGTGAAGTGGCTTTGGATATGGGAATCATCAAACGAGTGGCTCAAGAGTCTGGTGGCGAAGCATTTGAAGCGCTCAACCGCGATGAGCTGACTAAAGCCTACGCTCAAATCGGTGAGCTAGAGCCTCAGCTGTATGAGAGTACGACTTATCGTCCTAAACAGGGGTTACATCATTACTTGATGGCCATTGTTATTGTGATGTATTTGACTGCTTTTAGCTTGGCGACAATTCGTAGAAGAGCACTTTTGGTTTCTTCAAATAAAAATTTGAAAGGAGAGAACGATGCCTGATTCTCTCATGTTGCAACAGTTCTTTACTCAGTTTCACTTTATTCGACCATTGTGGTTATTGGCTTTTATTCCGATGTTCTTCTTGTTATGGGTTCGTTGGAGAGAAGAAACTAAGCCGACGTGGAAAGATATTCTTCCCGTGCATTTACGTGATGCCTTGACGATTGGCGAAACAGGCTGGCGTAAGCAGCTGCCATTGAAGCTATTGGTGGTGATTGTAACTATCGCCATCATTATTTGTTCGGGCCCAACATGGCAGCGTGAGGCTTCACCTTTTGGGGAAGACAAAGCGTCGATGTTAGTGGTGCTTGATAACAGCGAATCCATGCTGGCGAAAGACTTACCACCGAGTCGCTTGGAACGCTCTAAACAGAAAATTAGAGACTTATTAGCAGCGCGCAAGGGCGGTAATACGGGCTTAGTGGTTTACGCAGGCAGCGCACACGTCGCGATGCCTGTGACTCAAGACAGCAAGGTATTCGAACCGTTTCTAGCGGCTATCACACCCGACATCATGCCGGTATCAGGTAAGTCAGCAGAAGAAGCACTGCCACTCATAAATCAGCAATTGTCTGGTGAGCTAGGTTCGTCAGTGTTGTTGGTATCGGATGGTGTAAATCCAAGTACCATCAGAGCGTTCGAGAGTTTCTTTAACGACAACCCGTATCAGTTGCTTATTCTAGCCGCAGGAAACAGTAATGTGGTGAGCGATAATCCTGTCGACCTCGATTCATTACGCAATTTGGCGAGTAAGACAGGTGGACGACTGATCGAAGTGACCGTTGATGATTCGGATATCCAACAGCTCAACAACGCGGTTGAAAGAAACATGCAACTCAACGGTGAGTCTTCAATGCCTTGGAAAGACATGGGATACGGGCTGCTTATTCCAATGGCTATCATTATGTTGTTGTGGTTCAGAAAAGGGTGGTTGGTTCAGTGGTGTGTTGTTGGCGTGCTGATTACAGGTAGCATGTATTCACCAGACACTTTGGCGAAAACAGTCAACTTAACCGCTGAGAAACCCGTTGTGGTGGAGTCGGTTACGGTTTGGGATAAAACAGCCCAATGGTGGTGGGATTTATGGTTAACGCCCGACCAGCAAGGTCAACGCCTGTTGAACCAGAAGGAATACCTTGAAGCGGCAAAACATTTTACTGACCCAATGCGAAAGGGCGCGGCTTACTACTATGCTCGTGATTTTAAGTTAGCTCACAGTGCCTTTTTACAAACCAAAACCGATTATGGTTTGTATAACGCCGCGAGTGCTTTAGCTCGACAGCGAGAATACCTTGCCGCGCGAGACCTTTTGAAGTCATTAAGCGAGAAAGAGGGTCTGTCACCAGAACTAAGAACGGATGTGGAGAACAATCTTGCTGTGCTTAGTGGCATTGTCGAAGAGGTTAATCGCACCAGTGAAAGCCAATCAGGCACAACTGATGGCCCTGAAGAATCTTTAGAATTAGATGACGACCAGCCGCGCACGGGTGATGGTGCAGAAGAGGAAACGGTAGCGGAATTGATGCTTAAGGAAACACTTAACGCGAATGAGATTTTGGGTAGCCAAGAGCTTGCCGACAAGTGGTTGAAGCGAGTAGAAGCCGATCCTAAGTTCTTCTTGAAATCCAAATTCCAAATTCAGTTAAGAGATCCTGCGCCTTCGATCGAGCAGATGCGAAAACAAGAACAGACGCCAAAACAGGAGCAAACCCAATGAGTCGACATGATTTAGCTCTTGAATTGATTCAAGTAAAGGTAGGGCGCTCAGAATCCTTTAAACTAACCAAGACCTTGCTTGTGTCGATGGTTCTATTGATTAGCACTGTTTTCCCTACACTTGCTTCTGCGACGGATATCTATGATCTGCAGAAGAGTGGTGATGTTGAACTGATCGCTTGGGTTGGAGACAAACCGAAGTCAGGCGATAAGATAACGCCAGCGAAAGTCAGCGTTAATGAGCAAGTGATTCTGAATATTGAGGTGGCGACCCCTCGCTGGCTAACGGGTGGTACGCGAATTGGCAGCATCGAAATCCCCAATGTTATTGCTAAGCAGCGCAACCAACTCGCGACGAACTACACAGAGCGAGTGGGTGGCACAACATGGTCACGTCAACGTTGGGAAGTGACGCTTTATCCGATGACTTCTGGCGAGTTTGTGATTCCTACAGTGCCTGTTCGTATTCAAGTGTCAGCACCTGATGGCTCAAACGTTGGCGGCACGCTTTACACGCAGCCGATTAAGTTTGAAGCCTCATTACCGTCTGGTTTGTTAAGCGATGAATCGCCTTGGTTTTCAGCGACAGACGTGGATGTTGAGCAGCAATGGCAACGTTCGAGCGAAGACTTAAAAGTGGGTGATGCGGTTACGCGAACCGTGACGATCAAAGCGAAAGACAGTTTGTCGGTGTTACTTCCCAATGTGTTGACCAATGAATCGACTCAGCAATATCAAGCTTACCCTCAGCCTAATCGTTTAGATGACACACAAGAACGTGGTGACTATCGGTCCAGTAGAATTGAAGAGACGGTTTATGTGATTCAGCAAGGTGGTGAATTTACCTTACCGGAGTTCACATTCCAGTGGTGGGACAGCAAAAATCAGCGTCTTGAGAGCGTGGTGATAAAAGGCGAGGTGTTTGAAGCAAAACATACGCTCCGATCTTTCATCAAGGCTTACATGTCGATCTTTATAAGCGTTGGTTTGGCAGTGGTGTTATGTGGCATGTTATTCGTTACGGCGAAGCGCTATTACAAAAATCGACCAACACCAAGTTGGTTGGTATTGCGTCGTTTGCTTAAGCAAAATAATTGGCCCGCATTGAGAACCTTTATCTATCGTCAATTACGAAACCAAACTTCTCAGCTAGAACTGAATAAAGCGAAACTGGGTAAAGCGCAACTTGGTAATTTGAATGGACAAAAACGTTGGGTGGAAGACAGTGAATCCCTCCAACAAGGGCGAGAAGACAAAAACGTATTTACTCGTTTGTGGAGAGGGTTACGTAACTTACCCAATGACACATCAAACTCAAGCAATTCTCGTTCAATTTTCGACCGCTTGAAAATCCCTAAAGCCTTGCCAAACTTAAAAGATAGAACTAAGTAGCAAACTTTAGTTATTCGCATCGAACAAAATCGGCAGGCTCTCTACTATAGGGGACCTGCTTCTTTAATATGGAACTGTATGAAAAGCACCGAACTCAATTTAATTCCTATATTTGTTGCTATCTATGAAGAGCAGAACTTATCTAGGGCTGCTAATCGCATGGATATAAGCCAACCTGCTGTGAGCAAAGCGCTTGCACGGTTGCGAGATATCTATGACGAGCCACTGTTTCACCGTACCACATCAGGCGTAGAGCCAACCACATTCGCTATTGATATCTATCCGGCAATGGCCGCTGCGCTTAAAAATTTCACTTCTACCTTATCCGCATCAAGAGATTTCGACCCCAAAACTTCAGGGCGCGTGTATTCAATTGCCTGCGTCTCGGCGGCGAGCTACGAAATGATGCCAAGAGTGATGCAGTTAATCAGCCAAGTTGCACCTGGTATCGCGTTAGAAGTTCACCCTCTATTTACGGAAGATTACGAGTCTGATTTAAGGCTTCAAAGACACGATGTTATTATCGATATGACACCTAAAGGAAGAACCATGCTCAAGCATGAGGTGATCTCTAAAGAGGAACTGGTGGTGGTGTGCCGCAAAGACCATCCTACGATTGGTGATACGATTGATATGGAGCAGTTCCTATCAGTTGAGCATGTGGTTGTATCTCGTTGGCATGCACGTAAAAGCTTATTGAGTTCTGAACACTACAGTGACCTTGAAAAGCGCAGAATAGTCTATCGCGCTGCGGGTGTTGTTGAGATGCTGCCAGTTATTGAGGGCTCTGATTACATCGGAGTGTTACCTATGTCATCGGTGCGTTGTTTTTCTGAAAAGTACTCGGTTAAAACACTACCACTACCATTCGAATTGGAAGACCTCGATATGTGTATGATTTGGCACCCGAGTCGCACTAATGAACCTAGCCACAAGTGGTTGCGCGCTAAGATCAAAGCGGCAGCAAAAGACATATCAAGTTAGCCTCTAAAGGGCGATTAATGGAAAATGTTTGTGCGAATAGCCGTTATTCCCAGCACTGACATACGTTGATTGGATTTCGACCTAACTACAGGCAATCAAAAAGAGCCGCTTATCTGTTTTGACTGAGTCAGTCTGAATTGATAAGTGGCTCTTTTACTTGGTGTGGGTTTCGACATTAAAACTAATAAACCTCAATGACATCTATTATTCGGTAATTTCTTGCAGAACTTCTCCAATTGAACCACTTGGTTGAGTGATACCCAGTTTGTTCGAAAGCGTTGGTGCAATGTCGTATGGCGTGACTGGACGCGAGATTTTCTGAGCTTCAACGTCGTAGCCTGCGAAGATGACAGGGACATGTGTATCGTACTTCCATGGCGAGCCATGAGTCGAGGCTATTTGAAGGCCTTCCATGTCGTTAATGTAGCTACGTGGAGCAAATACCACATACACATCGCCAGAACGAGCTGGGTGGTAGTTGTTCTTAATGAGCTGCATTACATGAGTATCAGGTACTCGGTTTGCCGCGATATCACTGCTTGATACGGCAAACGCCACTCCCTTCACTTTCGCTATTTCATCGGCGATCGCTTCCTGTACTTTAGCTAGGTCAAGTTTCTTCTCTGCGATTAAATCGTGATTCAGATAAATATAAGGCTGTGCGTACAAGCGTATTGCGTCTTTGGATAAACCAAACTCATCCTTCAACCTTTGCTCTACGCCACTCGAGAGCAGTGTGTCTTTATTGAAGTATTGAGCTTGATTGAAGCCAAGCGCATTTGCCGCAGGTGAAGATTCAGGTACACCGTGGTCGGCAGACAACACAATTAGTGTATTCTTTAGTCCGACTTGGTGATCAACGGTTTTAAGAAGCTTGGCGATCGTCTTATCGAGTCGAATGAGGTTGTCTTCTGTCTCTAGGCTTTCAGGGCCGTATAAGTGCACCACGTAGTCGTTTGATGAAAAACTTACAGACAGGTAATCGGTCACGTCACCTTGACCTAGCTTCTCTTGCATCAACAGTGTGCTTGCAAAGTTTTCTGTGATTTCATCGCCAGCCGGGCTAACGGTTAGCGTTGTGCTGTAGTACTTGTAACTCGCGGGGCCATAAGGGTGAGGGAAGGTGCGTTGGAAATCACCGAGTTTCACTTTGTGTTCGGTATCGTGCTCTTGCAGCGTGTAGTTTTCACGTGGTAATGAGAGCTCCCATTTCTGTTTCGAGTACTCTGCAGCAATCGCTTTCTCGTTCCAACGTGATACCCAATCTGGATACTCGTCGTAGTAATAGTTGCTGGTGACAAACTCAGATTGCGCTTTGGAGAACCAGAAGGCTTTACCACTGTGTCCCGCCAATGAGATTGCGCCGCGGTCTTTCACGGATACACCGAACACTTTTGATTTGCCACTATTGGAAATTGTCAGCTCGTCACCAAACGTGGTGGCAAGTATAGGCTCTGGAGATCGCCCATCACCTTGTGCTGTCTTCTGAGTTGGGTCGATCTCAGTTGCTTTATCGACACCCGCACCAGAGGTCAACATTTTGTAGTTACCGTCTTCTACGTTATACACCAAACGTTCTTCGCTACGGTCATACCAAACGTTACCTACCATGCCGTGTACGCTCGGTGGAGCGCCGGTTGCAAGCGACACATGGCCCACGATCGTTTCCGTGTTGCCATGTTGATAGTTCGCGTTGGTGTAGTAAGTACCGTCATCCATTAAGTACCGGAAACCACCTTCACCGAAGTTGTGCTTATATCGTTCGATAAGATCTGCGCGCAGGCCATCTACCGTGATTTGAAGGACTAGATTTGGCTTCTCTGCTGCTGAGACAGGGAAGGCACAGAGTAACGCGAGTGTAAGTCCTGAAAGCTTGGTGTATTGCATAGAAGTTCCTTATTCAGCGTTGCCGCAGAGTTCTAACGTTTGGTCAGATTTCTAACGTGTGTCAAATTTCTAATGTGTGTATAGTGCAAGTCGTATTTTAGTATCGCTTGTGAAGATTGTTGATTCATAACCGTTGGCACCTTTAGTTAGTTCATTCTTTAACTAGCTCACAGCTTTAGCTAGTTCGTATCCTTAACTAAACGCAGGCCCATATCTGACATAGTGATCGATTGGCTTGCGAAGTCGCGACGGTAACTTTCAGATTCGTTTTCGTCATAAGCAAAGCTGCCACCGCGAACCGATTTATGTGATAAACCAACGTCGCTGTGTTTTGCGTTGTTAGGATTGTCTGTTGGACCGAATCGGTAGAAGGTGTCATCGAAGGTATCAATCACAAACTCACCCACGTTTCCGGTCATGTCATATAAGCCTAGTTCATTTGGCTTCTTTAGCCCGACTGGATGTGCGCTATTTTTAGAATTTGCTGAGTACCACGCAACATCATCTAAGTTATTGGAACCACTGTAAGTATAGCCTTTGCTCTTGTTGCCACCTTTCGCTGCAAATTCCCATTCAGCTTCAGTCGGCAGACGGTATTCTTCACCTGTAAGTTCGTTCAATTGTTCAACGAAGTAGTTCGCCTGTTGCCAACTTAAGTTATTGACCGGAACTTGTGGGTTTTGGAAATAACTGAGAGATGAACCCATCACCGATTCGAACAATTCTTGAGTCACCTCAAACTTCGCAATGTAGAAACTATCTACAGTTATATCTCGCGCTGGTTGTTCTGCTTTGGTCGCTTCAGGATCGTTCGAACCCATGGTGAATGTACCACCTTCAACTAGCACCATCTCTTGGTCGATTTGTTGGGCGATAGGGTGTGTAGGCACGCTCGCACAGCCGCTTAGGAAAATAGTCATGGTGACGCTGCTGATCGCCGCTAATTGTTTGTAATTGAAAAATTTCATCACGTGCCTCGAATGTTCGAAATAGAGGGCAATTTTAACGTTTAAGGTCATTCCTATTGGTTATAAAGGGTATAACATGCCACTGACTGAAATAGGCATTATGATGGCTACAGACACTAAGATAGGTAGATAAATCATGCACATTACTCAAGGTCCACAATACAATGGTAAAGCGTCTAAACGCTTGCATGTTATGGCTAAGCCAATTGGCGCAGCATGCAACATTGACTGTAAATATTGTTATTACCTAAGTAAGCAAGATTTGTTGGAGTACAAGAAAGGCAGTTCTCCAAGAATGGATGATGAGACGCTAGAAACCTACATCCGACAATATATCGAAGGTCAAAACACGCCTGAAATTATCTTCTCATGGCAGGGCGGCGAGCCAACTATGCTGGGTTTAGCGTACTTTGAAAGAGTGGTTGAGCTACAAAAAAAGTACCAGCCTGAAGGTGTGTTGATTTCAAATGATCTACAAACCAATGGCACACTGCTGAATGACGATTGGGGCCGATTCTTAGCAAAGAATAACTTCCTGATTGGCTTGAGTATTGATGGCCCTGAAATGCTGCACAATGCGTATCGTGTTAATAGAGCAGGCCGTGGCACATTCAAACAAGTGATGGCGGCGGTTGAGTTGCTGCACAAACATCAAGTTAAATTTGCAACGTTGACTTGTGTGAATAACCTCACCAGTCAAAATGCACTTGAGGTGTATCGCTTCCTACGTGATGTGGTGAAGTCTCCACAAATGCAGTTTATTCCTATCGTTGAACAGAAAACCTTTAGAACGGTTGCGCCACAAACATCCCAAGTGAGTGAGCAGCTAAAACAAGGCGACAAACGCCTGATCCCCGGCCATAAAGATTCGATCATGGAATCGTGGTGTGTGTCGGACTTGGCTTGGGGTAACTTCCTGATCTCTGTGTTTGATGAGTGGGCGAAGAACGACATCGGTAAAGTGTTCGTTCAGTATTTTGAAGCGAGCTTAGAAACGTGGATTGGTCGTCCGAATCCGCTTTGCACTCTGAATGAGATCTGCGGTAAAGGCCTAGCGATGGAGCCAAACGGTGATGTGTTCTCTTGTGACCACTACGTTTACCCTGAATACAAAATTGGCAATATCCACCACGAGAAGCTTGATGATTTGGCGTACAGCGCACCACAGCAAAAGTTTGGTTTTGCTAAATCACGCACAATGACCAGTCAATGTCAGCAGTGTGAGTACAAGTTTGCTTGTCATGGTGAATGTCCGAAAAACCGCTTTATCAAAACTCGCGCAGGTGAACCGGGCTTGAACTACTTATGTGCTGGTTGGCACAAGTTCTTTTCTCATGTCGACAAGTCGATGGCTTATATTGCTCGTGCGATGGGGCACTCAGTGGCTCATGGCAAATTCAGTGACTCGGTATTGATGGCGCATCGTGCAAAACAGGCGCAACAAGCTACGTTCGAGACCAAGTTTTAACTCGTTTTTTGGGTCAACGGCCCAAGATAAATTTAATCAGATACGAGTCTAAGGACAGGCTAAGTTCTCCAGTTTAAGGTAATACTATGATGAAGAAGAGTTTAGCGACGGCTGTTGCTTTATTGGTTTCAACGTCCGCATTGATATCAACGTCTGCATTGATTTCAACGTCAGCAATGGCTGCCAATAGCGTTCAACAAACCGTTGACGCACCGGCAAAAAATATCAATCAAGTGCTTGAAATGACGGACACACAAACCCGAATTCAACAGTTGTCTTACATGGCTCAAGATCAGAATCAATCCGTTGAAAATCGTACTGGTGCACTGCAAGAACTTGCTTCATACCCAAGCCAGAATGCGCTGGTGGCGGTGGCAAGAGGTTTGAAAGATCAAAACCCTGAAGTTCGTGAGGCTTCGATTATCGGTTCTTCGCCATATCAACTTGAGCATCGTTGGGCGTTAGTTTCGCCTTTGCTGAGCGATACAGACTCTATGGTTCGTCATTCAGCAACATCGAACTTAGTTCGTGATTACAATACGTTAGATAAAGAACAGAAAGCACAAATCGAACAACCTGTCGCTGAGTTAATAACATTCTTGGAATCACAAGAATCTGAAAAGTTTCAATTGTTGTTCGCTGACGTGCTCCGTTGGCACAATGAATGGGATAAAGCGGAAACGATTTATCTTGAGTTGATTAATACTCACCAGAAAGACCCTCAAGTTTGGCTGAGCTACGCGGATAACTTCCGATCTCAGAATAAAGATCAACAAGCGGTCGAGGTGTTGGATCGTGGTTTGAAGAACGTGCCGGACAATGCAGCGATGCACTATTCTAAATCATTAACTTTGGTTCGCCTTGAAGACAAGGCAGCAGCAGCCAAAGAGATTGAAGTAGCAGCAGAACTTGCAAAAGATAACAGCTACTACTGGTACTTGAATGGGGTACTACAAGAAGAGCTGGATATCGACAAATCGACTAAATCGTTCGAGAAAGCGTATTTGATCTCTGGCTCTCCAGAACAGTTATACGCGGTATGCGATATTTATGTACGCTATGGCAATGAAAAAACAGATGATTGCTTGGGTGAGCTAGGTAAAGTGGCTCCTGATTATGTTATTGAACAGTTGAAAGAGAAACGAGTCGCGCCAAGCTCATAATCTTTAGATGGGTTAATGGTAAGCTGACAAACCGTTATTGAGAAAGCCAGTCGAATATTCGACTGGCTTTTTTGGATCTTAATTGCTGCAAGTGACCATCGATTTGAATTCGAGCTAAAAAACAAAACTCAACATGATGGTGTAGAGCAATGCATCTTTATCGGTTTTAGGGGCGTCAATAAAGGCACCGTTTGACCTACGAGCTTCGAAGAATTGCATTTCACCATTGATAGATATATTTGACATCAAGTCGTAATCTACACCAACTAAGTAGCTATTCCCTTCTAAGTGCTCATTGGCGTTAAATTGCGCGCCGTATACTACGTAAGGTGTAAATGCTCCTAAATGGTAACCTAGGCTGGCGTACATGGATGAAGAAACGTCACTGATTTGACCTTCGCTCGCCAATACCGCTTGGCCAAATTCATATTCAGCGCCTAGCGACCAAAGTTGGATGTGTTGGTTGTCTGCTGTTGGAAGCGTGCCAACGTTTTTAATTTTTGTCGTTTGATCGAAATTTGAATCAAGGAAAGATAAGTTCCAACGATAGTTATCACCACTTAATTGAAGGTTTGCACCAAACATTCGATTTGTTTCGAATTCCAGCTCGGTTGTCGAATTGAACTCTACTTCATTCTTATCTTTGATTCCGACAAATGGAGAGAGTTGTAGGGTAGCTTCATCGGTTACATCATGAGTCCAACTCACTTTGACACCGTTGAAAGCGGTAATACCAAGAACGCTGTTATACACCTCTGTCGGTGGTCTTGCCGTCATATAGGCTTGGCCAACATAATAGTATTCAGAGGCAAGGAATAGTGGCAGTCGTAATCGACCAATACTCACATCGAAGTCGTTAAATTCATAGCCCAAGTAAGCCCACTCGAGTTGAGGATCACTCCAATCATATTGGGGTGGTTTGACAACTTGTACGGAAGCTTTAAATGAGTTGTAAAAGTAATCGAGTTGAACTCCAAGTGTGGTATCACAGTCATAACAATTTTCATCGGTAAAACCATTGTTGATGATTAAAGGGGAGTCGTTATCTGATGTTGCCCAAGAAGTAGAACCAAATCCGCTTAACGAAAAATTATCGGTAAGTTCAATAATAGCGAAAGCCGGAGAGGCAATTGAAGCACATAGCACTGACGTAATTATTTTTTTCATATTATTTCTCCGAGCTTATAACGTATAGAACATTGGCATTTTCAGGGAGCGTCGAGAGCGGGGCGTACCCAATTCGATTGGGCTTGTCATCAAGCCAGTCAACCAAGGTTTCGGTGGACGCCGATTTAATCTCTCTTGGATAACGAGCTTTACCTGAGAAGGATAAGCTCGCCCAATGGGCATTCATTTGAGCTGCGTTTTTTCCAAGCAGTTGTTGGTAAAAAACTTCACGTTCGCTGCTGTTTTCAGGCCAATCAGAGAGTTCTACACGTTTACCATCGAGTCGTTTTGTTTTTCCTCTATACAGCTTCCTTGCTTTGTTTATCGATATTTCTTCAAATCCTGAATCTAAAGAGAATATGGCGTAATCTTCTGCGGCATGAGCTGGGCTGAGAAGAAGCAAGTTTCCTAATAGCCCTACCGCGACGGGCAATATGACTCTGCGTGGAAGTGTTTTTATTGTTTTAATCCAATCCATGGGTTTCTCCTAACAAGTCGCACTTTCTATTTGATGGAATAGCTTTTCTTTTCTTACGGGCTTCGCTACGTATCCATCCATGCCTGAATCAAAGCACTTTTGAATGTCATCATCGATAACACTGGCGGTTAGCGCGATGATAGGAGTTTTGCTTAAGCCTAGGTTTTTCTCATGCTCCCGAATCTCCTTAGTTGCTGTGAAACCGTCCATAACGGGCATCATGCAATCCATTAGTATAATGTCGAAACTACTGTCGTTTTGGTACATATCAACGGCAATTTGACCATTCTCTGCAATTTCAAAAGCGTAACCAGCCCTTGTTAGCATGACCGAAGCGACTTTTTGGTTAACTCGATTGTCTTCGACGAGCAGTATTCTTTCAGATTTGCTCGGAACCGGGTTTTGTTCTCTTTCCTCTGGCACAGTCCGTTTAGCTGCAGCATTAAGAATCGGCGTTACGGTCGCGGGTTTTTTCGTAGATTTAGTTTTGTAGGCAACAGGAAGTGGCATTGCTTCAACGGCGGCAAGTACTTTTTCTTTTAACATTTCAAATTTGAATGGCTTTGGCACATAGTCATCCATGCCCACGTCGAAACACCTTTGAATATCGTCATCAATAACACTGGCGGTCAGGGCAATGATAGGGATACGACGCGTGGTATTGGTCTCTTTTTCAACGCGGCGAATATTACTTGTCGCTTCAAAGCCATCCATAACCGGCATCATGCAGTCCATGAGTATTGCTGCGTAGTGAGGGTTCGATCTGAACATGTCCACGGCTTCCTGGCCATTATTCGCAAACTCGAATTCAAAACCACTTTTACCAACATGAAGCCCGGCAATTTTTTGGTTGACCTTGTTGTCTTCGACGATCAGAATTTTGTGTTGTATCTCTAGAGAAGGTTGGCTCGCCTCTGAAAGCTCAACCCGACCCTGTGTATCACAGAGCTCAACCGCTTTAATCAAACGTAAACCGAGTAGGGGCTGTGATACTTGAGCCGTAACACAATTGCCGATGTCAGCCGGCTCGCTCAAAAATGATCGAATCAAGCAGATAGTGATGCCGTTTTGGTGGAGCTTATCTAAGTCACTGGTATAGTCACTGGCTTGGAATGTGTCATCTTCAGCAAAGACAACTGTGATTGGGTTAGCGTGCTTTTGAATCGTGAGTTGTTGTGTAAGCTCAGCTGTATCTCTCGTTTGTTGGGTTATTTCTAAACCATAGAGGTTAAGGTCCCATTCTATTCGTTTAGAGAGCATGTTCGCGTTACCTAGAACATAAATGTCGGCGGTTGCTGTGCTTGGTTTTGGCAACATTAAATCAATGGGTAATTCTAGATCGAAGTAGAAACAACTGCCTTTACCTTTGACGGAGTCGAGTTGGATCTGACCACCCATAAGTTCAACAAGCTGAGTACTGATCGCAAGGCCAAGACCAGTACCACCGAATTGTCTGGTCGTTGAATCATCTTCTTGAGCGAACGGTTCGAATATCTGTTTCTGTTGCTGTTTATCGATACCAATCCCCGTGTCTCGCACAGAAAACCTTAGGGTGACATTGTTTTCTGCTTTGTTTAGCGTTTGGATTGACAGGGTAACGCCACCTTCTGCTGTGAACTTCACCGCGTTCGACATAAAGTTCATCAAGATCTGTCTTAATCGGTGATCATCGATCATCACGCGTGCAGGTGTGTCTGGGCTGATATCAACGTTCACTGATATTTTTTGCTCTTTAGCTTTTGGCGCGACAATAGATGCGATGTCGTAAATGGATTCTCTAATCGATGCCGAATGCGGGCTGATTAATAGCATGCCAGATTCAATCTTAGAGAAGTCTAAGATGTCGTTGATCAGGCTTAGCAGTAGTTGGGATGAGGTCTCGATCGTATCTACATAATCACGTTGTGTTGGTGTAAGTGGTGTGTCTGACAGGATCTCCGAAATTCCGATAACGCCATTCAGTGGGGTTCGAATTTCATGAGACATATTGGCCAAGAAGCTACTTTTCGCTTTGCTAGCTTGTATCGCGTGGTCTTTGGCTTCTTCGGCGTCTTCTTTAGCTCGCTCTGCGTCTTCTTTAGCTATCGTTAACTTCTCTTTTGCATGTTCTCGTTCGATGGTGAGTCGCTCTACTTGCTGAGCAAATAGGCTGAGTTCGTCTTGGCCTTGAATCAGTTTGGCCAAAGAAGGGCGGGTATCATCGTTTTCACTTTTTAAGAACCTAAGAACTAGCCCAAGATTGTTGGTGACTTGTTTCGCTAAACTGAGGGTTAATCCCATAACAGTTGCTGCAAGCAACGTGACGATGGAAATAAATAGCGTTCTTTCTGTTTGAGCATCTGAGATCGCTTGAGCTACTTCGGCTTGGAACTCTTGTTTGATCACGTCACCTAAATTCTGCAACAGGCTTAGGCGAGCACTCATCGCATTGAGTCCGGTAGTGATCTCTTGTGGAGTCAATGCGCTTATTGTGGATGAACTATGAAGTGCGTGACGTATCTCTTGGCTTTTCATAAAAGCCTCATCTTTAAACACTTCAATCATGAGTGAAACTTGATGTGTATTGGCATTCAAGGATACAAATCTTTCTAAGAACAAAACTTGCCTAGCATTGAGGCTTTCAACCAACTCGGCTAGTTCAGAATCATACTCTTGATGATTTTGGTAAATATCGAAGAGCGAAGCGCTGAGCTTAAATTCTTCATTTGACCAAAACATCAACCACTCTAGTTGATGCAAGGCGGTGAGGTGCTGTTGAATCTCACGCTTGGTGATATCAAAAGGGACTTTCTCAATGGCCAACAACAATTGTTGGTACAAGTCACTTTGCCACTCAATCGCATCCAGCTTATCGAAACTGTCGGTCGTTTTCATAGTCGACAAGGTTGCCTCACTGAAGTCGGCCAGCAGTTGGTTCACTTCTTCGGAACTGTTTAGAAATATGCTGGGTGAAAGTGCTTTGAGCTCGGCATTTACCTTAGCACTTCGATTAACGAACTCTTCAGTGTTTGGGGCCAAAGTACTTCGATACAAGACAGAGATATCTTCAAGGTAAATTGCTAACTGATTGGTTCGCTCAAAATCGTTTAACTGCGTAGTCAGAAAGTAAGCTTGTCTACCGGCTAAGAAAAGGAGCAATGAGATCGGTAGTAGAACTAAGCCAAAGAGTTTATGTTTAACTGAAAGGTTATTCCAGACCGTAAGTGTCGACATATTAAGGATCCATCCAACTGGTTTTATATAAAAACAGTAGAATAAAAATGCCGATATGGAAACTTTGAAACTGTAAATTTAATGGAAGTGTGGGAGGGGTATAAGTTCTTGTGATTCCACAGCTTATTTTGAAATAGCTTGTCTTGCTAGCAATTTATAGCGTTTGGCGGTCGGTTTGATTTTGATGCTTATTGATGAGTATCTTAAAAAGCGAGTTAATTAGGGTGATTTTTATCGAGACTTAGTTCAAATAGAAGTTGCTCTAACACCGTTTTTGCAGAAGGTTCTAGCGCCCAAACACCGAGCATTCTGTTCAGTGCAGCGCGGTACACTCTGTTTTTGAGTAGGAAAGCGAGCGTACGCGTATCGTTGCTCAGAACATTTGATTGTACGACGGTTAACTCAGCTTTGTTCTCGATATCGATTTTCTGAAGATTGAAAGCGGGTAGAAAGGCACACTCATACCAAACTTCTATGATCTCTCGAAGTTCGATTTCCTCTTCAGGCACATCGCAGCCCTGAAGTTGATGGTTTTCAGGAATTGCGGATAAGTAAGCTACATCAAGCTTGTCTGCAACGAATGTGTACATTTGCTTCCTTTGTATCGGTGATTTTAGAGCGAATCATCTCTCTCACTTATGTTTTTGTCAATTACATCCATTTATCTAACGGGTAATTTGTGAATAAGCATCGTCGTGTTTAACTCAAGCTGTTTAAGTATTTGTCTGTTAAGCCAAAATATTTCAAGTTGCCATCAGGTTCTAGAACCAAACTCATATTGGAAGTAGCGATCAAACCGGGATCATTGGTCGAAAAAATGACGGTTTTATTCAGCAACTTATCGCTGAACAGGCGGTTAAAATACTGGGCGTTTTCATTTTCAGCCCCGTTGAACGGTTCATCAATGATTATCAGAGATTGCTCACAGTTGCCTAAACCAAGTGCCAAACGCAGCTTTTGTTGAATGCCATTGGGAAGACCTTTGCACTTATCGACACTCAATTGAGTCGCCAAGCCTTCTGGCAGCCATTCGTCTAGCTCGAAGAAGCTCACCATCTCCTGCATTTTCTCTGTCGGAATCAATCCATTGTGTAAAATGAAATTGGTCTCCAAAGAACCTTCGAAAATGTGCAAATTGAAAGGGATGTAGTTAATCGACGTGCGATAGCGATAACTGTTGAATTGCTTAATGTTATAGCCATCGACAGACACCGCGCCCTGATAACGATCTTCTAAACCAGCCATGATTGAAATGAGCGTGGTTTTTCCACAGCCAGTCGGGCCACATATGACGACTTTTGCACTGGGAGGTATCTTGAAACCAAGGTTGGTTAACCCTGTTGCTGCCCCTGTGTAACGGTGGCTGACACCACTGCCCACAATATTTCCTTGGAACAGCCGAATAGGCGGGCTTTTTTCTAGCGTTAGCTTGTCGTCATTCATCGACATTAAATTGTTTATCTGTGCCGATGACGCCTTGATGGATTGAAACTTAGAAATTGAGTTATAGATACCCATGATCGGGCCTAGTGCTTTCCAAACGAGAATAACGGTTGCAAGCATCGCACCCGCATCAGAAGTGCCTTCCATGACTCCGATTACTGCGGTCACGATACTTGCAGTACCAATCACCTGAATCAAACTACCACCTGCAGCCTGAATTTTACTGTTGGTTACAGCGACATTCTCCGCATCATTGGTGCTTTGCATATGGGAGGCACTAAAACGAGATTGAACCACGCGCAACAAAGGCAAACCCTGAATGGTCTTGATACCACGAAGGATTTCATTCCATTGATAAGAGACCATCGCATTGGCGCGAGAGCTTTTAGATGTGGCTTGTGAGTAGATGTAACGAGAGTAAACACAGAACACCAACATCAATATTAAGCCGCCCATCACCACAAGTGCAGCGGTGCCAGACATCAGAGCAATCGCAATGATGAATACAATCACAAACGGCATATCAAAGTAACTAAGGGTCGATTCTGCGGTCACTAAGCGGCGGAAGGTATCGATATCTTTCAAACGAGCCAACTGAGACGAAACCCCTGCGGTTGAAGTCATTGCGTAGGGCAGCCAAAGCAGTTTCGATATTACGGCTTGGGATATGTGAACCGCGAGATCTTTACCGGAGGTCGCAATGATGTTGACTCGCATCTTTTTGAAGAAGTATTCCGAGAAGCCGACGATCACGGCAAATAGGGTCAACCAATAGAGCGTGGCTTGAGAACTCGAAGTCAGTGCGAAGTTATAGACACTCATGATGAAGAATGGCTGTAACGCACCGAGAATACTGATGACGAAGCTCAGAATGATCAGGCTTTTAAGTTCATTGTTGTAACGATAGAAAGCGTATTTTATCCAATTGCTTCTGTCTTGCGATTCCGGAGGTGGTTCGCGGAACAGACGAGAGTACTCGCTAATAGAAATCAGCAAGCAGGGCTTTTTACACATTGGGTATTCAATGGTGTTGTTGTTCGTGTAATCAAACAGCAGCAACTTCCCATCTTTTGTCCCTAAGAAGATGGCACTGAGGTTTTCTATCTCAATAAAGCACGGGTGAGGATATTTATCGATATTCTCGAGTGTCTTTAGTTTGGTCACATCACAGCGGTATCCAAGGCGCTCTATGGTTGCTGTAAAGCTATCGCCGTCTTTGGGTTTTGGAATAAAAGCATCGCTGAGTATAGCGGGCGTGCCTTCCCATTCGAGCGCTATCAAGGTGTAGGCCAAACCACGAATAAGTGGCGATTGACTGTAACGTTCGTCGTATCCACTAGATTCAAAATCCAAAACACGTTGCGGCACATTATTGAAGTCTACTAGGATACTCATTGGTCACCTCCGATAAGTTTTACGCGTTTGAGGCGGTGGTTAAGTTTATCCATCTTATTGCTGGCGATGATTAAGATTTTGTCATTGGCACGATAGGCGGTACTGGTCAGCACGACGCGCGCAAATTCTTCATCAAAGACGCAGTCTATATCGTCGAATATCAACACACGCTTACTGGCGAGCAGGGCACGGACTAATAACAGAGCATAGCCAACTTGGCGTGAGAATGGGTTACGCATGTGACCTTTGAGCTCGGTATAGAAACCTGCAGGCAGCCCATCAATTTGAGCCTTGATGTTCATGGTTTCACATAAGGCGAAAGCCGTATTGTTCAGGCTTGGACGGAAACAGGTTAGGTTATCAATAATGGTCCCTTCCACGAATGAACTTGTTTTATCGACCATCAGCACGCTGTTACGCCAAACGTTGTAGTTTACGTCACTCAGAGGCGTGTCATTAATCATGATGTCCAGTTTGTTATCATTGTTCTGACGTGTAATACAGTTAGCAAGGTGGGTCTTGCCGGAGCCACTTTTCCCGGTAAGCAAATAAGTTTGTCCGAGTTCGAATTCGATACGCTGCTTTTCAGAATATTTAACAGAAATACGTTCTACTTCGGTCGTCTCATGTTGATGTTCAACCGACGCGGCCAGTTCAAGAAGTTCGGCGATACGTTGTATATGGAGCTTGTTTAGTTCCCAGCGGCTCGCGGTACGCATCACTTGTTGGTAGGGCGCGAAGTAACGATTGGTAAGCATGATTATCGCGGCCATAATGCCTTGGCTTGACTCCATATTGATCACGGCTGTTGCCAATACCACAACAACACAAGCAATCGAGAGTTGTTGGATGAGCGCTAAGATTAAGCCAAAATTCGATTCAATCTGTTCGTATTTGATGTTTTCAACTTCACGTTCCTCGACCATTTGTGTCATCAGGCTTTCAACGCGGTATTCCATATTTCGAGCTTTGATATCAAGCGGGCTAGAGATGATCTCGATGATTTTGGAGGTGGTTAACCCTTCGATGTCTGACTTATTCTGCAAACTACCAATCTTTTGTTTGGAAAGGCTCCACGCGAAAATAGCCAAGATGACAGAGGCAATCAGAAGTGTAATACCAGCCCATATGTTGATGAGTCCTATGATAAGGATGGTAATCAAACTGACAGCAAGGTTGATCAGTGCTCGAACCGATTCTCCACCAAAAAAGGTTTTCAGTTCTGGAATGGTCGAAATACGCTCCAAATATTCACCGGGCTCTAAACGGCGGAATTTAGAGATCTCAGCCAAACAGATGGATTGAAATACCTTATTGGTTAAGTTGGTCTCAAACTGCCTCATGATGACAGAGGAAATCTTCTCTTCCTGATTTTTCAGGTGGTAGTCAAGGAAGATGGAAATCAAGATAATCGTAAACAGTAAGAACAGAGTATCTTGTGCTTGGTTGGGTAACACTCGGTCAAAAATGATCAGAATAGAGAAGGGCAGTACCAAGCCAAACAGGGTCGATATTATCGTTGAGAAAGTCAGATAACACTTATCTGCCATATTGATCTTTTGCGAAAATTGCTCAGTTTGCATTACGACCTCCTTTTCTCAATGACTCCGTTGAGAGAAGGTGTTTCGGCACCAAATCTTGATTGTCTCGTCCCTCAATATCGCTCATCAATTGCATGATGCTCTCTATCGATTGAATTGAGAGTATGCCTTTAATTTGCTCAAGCTTGATGGTCTCGATGATGTAGTCGTATCGTGCGCTTTCATAGTCTCTCAAAGCGCTGAACAGTTTACTTTCCGCCGCCAGCAAGTCGGTGATGGTACGCGTGCCTAATTGGTAGGCTCTTTGGATCCCTTTATAAGAGGCATAGTTGGCGCGAATGATGTTCTCGTAACTGCTTATAGATTGCGAAAAATCGTTGATGTTGAGTACAGAGGTGTTCACGCTGTTGCGCGTGGTGTAAAGCGAGTCTTGATAAAGCAGTTCAGTACGTTCAATTGCCGTCGATGATTTTTGATATCCATAGTAATCAGAACCACCAGACAAAATAGGCAAGGCTAGGTTCAAGCCAACGCTAGTTGAGTTGCTTTCGCCTGTCGCTGTGATGTCGGTTTTATCGTAGTTATTGGCGTCATCGTGACGATAGCTGGCTGAGAGTGACACGGTAGGTAAGAAGTTTGTACCGCTCTCTTTTAAGCTTCTACGGCTTCTCTCGACGTTTTTCTTGGCTACTAGTAAGTCGTTGTTGAGCTTTAACGCTTGATCCATGATTGAGTGTTGTTCGCTTTCGTTTATCTCTTTTAATGGCACACTTTCGTATATATCCTGTGATGGAGTGATAGGGTACTGAATCTGAATGGATAGCCCGTTGAGAATGACACGGCGATCTTTCTGCAAGGTTCTTAATCGATTCGACACACCTTCTTTCTGAGCGATAACTTCGTACAGCTCGCTGGCGGCTGTGTTCCCCAACTCTACGTTGCGTCGCATCTGATGTTCACGAGTCTCAGACGACTTAAGCTCTACCTTGGTCGCTTTTATTTGCGCATTGTTTTTCAAATACTCGAAGTATTGAGAGCCGATTTCAGAGATAGTGCTCTGGATTTTGTTCTCGTGTTTAATTTCTTCAATATTGAAGTCGAGTTTTGCCGTTCCATATTTAAAAATATCACCAAGATTGAATATCGATTGGGTAAGGGAAAGGCTGTAGCTGTTTGAGTTATAGCTGGAGGTTTCATCGGGCACGCTCGATAACAAGGTTTCATTCTCATTCCATGTAGTATCAGCTGCACCATTGAGTGAAGGAAGAAACTTAGAGCGGCTGATCCCAATGTTGTATTCGTTCTCTTCCACACCTTTATCACTGGCGCGAAGGGATAGGCTGTTTTGCAGGCCGAGTTCTACCGCCTCAAGCAGGGTCGTCGCCGATACTGAAGGTGTTGTGCTGAATGCAAGCGCAGCCATAATGCTGCTAGTTAAGTTTCTGTACCGCCACATACTTGTTGATCACCTTGATGATTTGGTCGCTTTTGTAAGGTTTGCTGATCACGTAATCCATTCCGGCTTCAATACAAGCCTGGTGTTCGTTACTGCTGGTCAATGCGGTTGCCCCTATGATGGTACAAGGGTTTTTCTCGTTCTCTTGTTCAAACTGGCGAATGCGTTTGGTCGCTTCAATGCCGCCCATACCTGGCATGATGCAGTCCATGAAAATGATGTCAGAACGTTTATTCATGAAGTGCTCTACTGCGTCGGCACCATCGCCAACCGTGTCTGGTTCATACTCTTGTTTGGTTAAAATTCGTTTAAGTAAGATCTGTTGAACTCGGTCATCCTCTACGATAAGGAATGAACTGTTTTCCATCTGCTCTTCTGATGCTTCTGCTTCCATAATGGTGAGTAAGTTCGGAATAAACTCATAAGGAATCGCAGGGGAGTTGATGATCTTATCGACGAAGCTGTGACACTCTTGTGCATGCTGAGTATTGGTTACTGACAGCAACAGCTTGGTATTTGGATGATTCTTAAGTTGAGATTTCACCGTTTTGCTCAGTGATGGCAGCTTGTTAGGTTCAAAGGTATCGGTCAGCATGATGGCATCGTACTCACCAAAGGTCTTCGCCGCTGAAAACAACTCATTTGCAGTGCGGATTTCAGTGATATCAAGCCCCAAGTTACTGAGCATTTTCTTCATTACATCTATACGAACTTGTGTATTGGCGCAAAGCAGTAAACGCTTGCCGTCGAAGCGAGTTTTCTCTGTATGGAAATTCTTCGCCTTGAGATCAAGCTCGATCTGAAAACGTTCCTGTGTACCCGATTGGAACCAGTGACTTTCGTAATACCCGTAATCTTTTAATACGCTTTTCGCTAAGTCGTCTGTGTTAGCAGTATGGTGTTTATGATCGCTCCAATGGAGCTTATTGAGCTTGGCGACAGAGACATCCAGTGTTGAAAGGAAATTCAGATTGATGGTGACACGTGTATTTTCCATATCCGAAGCTGCGCCAGACTCTATTGTCACGAACAACTTCTTGTTTGATTTAAGTTGGATGGCGTTAGAAAGCTGCAGGAACAAGATCCAGAACAAGCTGGTGGATTGGCCTTCCACACGGTTCGGCAAATTATCAGAGATAAAGCAGTCGAGTTGACCTTCGTTCCTCTGAACTTTGGCGCTGATATGAATCATCAATTCAGACAACACGCTCAGTAAAGAGAATTCCTTCGACTTACTTTCCGTACCCTGTGAAATCAAACGGTTATAGTTTTCTGCTAACTCAGATAACGTACTACATGCTGAGGTAATATCCTTCGCCATCAATACGCCGTTTTCATCGGTTTCTTGAACCAGATATTGGACACCACCGTTGATGGTGTTGGTGATTCCGCGAATCTCATAGCCGATTAGCGCATACAGCTGTTTGTAGAGATCGTTATTGCGCTTTTGGTCTTCCAATTTATTGAAAATCAGTTTGAGGTGAGAGTAGATCTGGCGTTGTTTCGGATTGATGCTCACTTCATTCAGAAGCTCTTCGAGTCTTTGTAAGTCGAGTTGTTTCAGCTCTTGATAGAGAGCATCGAACTCATAGTCGATTTCTCGTTCATTAGAGCTGGATTTCTTCAGCTTCAACATAGCAACTGAGTTCGATAGGACCGTGATTACTGCCAGTATCACGACCACCATAAACAACCAGATAAAGAACTCATTTTTCTCTGACATCAAGTCGCTCGCATGGTTGTTGAACATGGTGCGGTAGTTGTCGTCCATCTGTAGGTAGTTGTTGGTCAGTGACAGGTATAAGTCGAGTACGTCGTTGCGTGTTTTAGTGCTGTCGGAAAAGCGATTGATAGCTAATTCAAGTTGGGTGTATTCAGTCGCGCCAACCAAGCTGAACTCAGTTTTGTTCAAAGAGGCTAGCGATCTAAATTCATCTATTTCACGCTTCAAGTTAACTAGATTGAATTCGTTAGTACCACAAGTGTCGGTACTTAAGCACTGCTGTAGAGTTTGAATATCTTGTTCGATGGTCTGATTAAGCTTCTGAGCTTGTATGAGCAGTGGGGCACTTTGCACTTGAGCAACCGAATCTACTTTTGACCAAGAAAAGTATAAATAGAAAGCGAGCGCCGCTAGTACTACGCTGAACAATATGCTCAGACGTAGAGCTGGTACGGAAATGTTATAAGAAGGTTTTCCGCTCATTGATTACCTCTCATCGAATGCATCTTCGATGGCTGACATCACAGGTTTTGCAGCGTATTCGATCACGCGACGCGAGCCTGTTTTTACGTCGGCGGTAAATTCCATATAAGGTGATAATTTGTATTGAGTGCCTCCTCGTTCAAGAAAGTTTCGATCAATCTCAATCTCTGCCAAATAGAATTCGGCATCTTCTTCTTCGTATGATGAACGGCTAATTGAGGCGATGGTTCCCTCAACAAATCCATATTTTGCGAAGTTATAAGTATCCATTTTTACTTTTACCGCCTGGCCAATTTCAACAAACCCCATGTCTTTACGCGGAATTTTCGCTTCACCGTGTAGGGAGTTATTGATTGGAGCAATATCAGCGATACTCTCGCCGGGTGGTATTACCGCAGAACGGAAGTTGAAGTGTAATTTGTCGACCACACCATCCACTGGTGAGTAGACTATGAGTCGGTCTACCTTATCGGAGTGCTGTGGTTGTAAGATCCGTTTTAGTTTGAGGTCTTTATTGGCCTGGATGATTTGTGCTTGGTACTCAGAGTTTCGGTTCTCAACCAAGTCTCGATGTTGTTTCTCGAGTTTGTCGAGCTGGAAACGTTCATTCATGACGGACTCATCAAGGTTTTCAATCTCACGAACCATATTGGATTCTTGTACTTTCATATTTAGAACGTCGACATATGACGCCATCTCTTCTTTATAAAGCGTGTTTTTGATGTTGAGTTGTTTGCGAATGAGTGAGAGTTGGTTCTCTGAGCTTTTGCGACGCTTTAGCATTGATCCAATTAGAGAGTTTTTGTGTTTAATATCGTGAGTGATCAGCTCTTCGTTAGAGCGGTTCTTCGAGAACTCTTGCTGCCACGTATTCATGTTGACTTGAACTTGTTCTGGGTACTTTTCGATGTAAGAAGCAAAGTTTGGTTCGACCATGTCACGCAAGCTTTCATAACGGATTTTATCGAGTTCCAGCTGAATGATTTCGGTGTTCACTGTATCGAGTTGGGTGTTACGGTCGAGTGAGCGGATTCGAGCAATAGGTTGGCCTTCATACACAACTTCCCCTTTTCTCACTAACAGCTCTTCTAAAATACCGCCTTCTAGATGTTGAACTTTCTCAACATCAGACTCTAGTAACAGCTCGCCACGCACAGAAACGACAATGTCGATGCGTGCTTGTGACGCTACGGCGATAGCCACCAAAGCAAGTAGAAAAATGATGAGTAACGTCTTGTGAACGCTAGTCATCGCACTTGCAAGCACGATGGTGTCATCTGCTGTGACCTTGGAAGCCTCGTTGTTAGAAACAAGCGCTTTTCTTAGGTGATGCTCTATTTGGTTATTGCTCATGACCTACCTCGATGACTCGTCATCTACAACTTCCTTAATATCCAACAAGTGATGGATTTGTCTATTGACGTTTTGTAGTTCAGTTTTTACATCCTCTAAAAGCGCTTCCGGCGCAGGGAATTCGTGTTTACTCAAATGTTCCAACTTGGCCATTTTGGGCGGCAGGTCTTGGTCGCATAACAAAGTTAAGATGGTTTTCAATTTTTTAGAGTAGTTGTTGAGTTCATCAAAACGATTACCTTTATGAAGCATCTCTATGTTCATCGGTGCGTCCGAAAAGTCCTTATAAAAGTCGCCTAGCAGCAATTGCAGCCCTTTGTGGTTGTTGTCGATTGAACGCAATAAATTCGTCATGTCTATCATCATTCCACTGCCTTAATTGCTTTAATCACAATAACTAAGGATCTTTAAAGGCAGTTTTCAAATTTTTTTTACTTCTTTATGCATAAAAAGAAAAATATGAAAAAAGTTGTATAAAAACTTGGTTTTTCAAAATGGTGTCCTTTAATGCCTCTAAATACGATCAGTTAGCTAGTAGCAACGGAGGCTGTAATGGCAGGCGAAAATAACCAAAACAACCAAAATGAAGATCTCAATGACGCGGTAGAACAGACGGACACGAACGACGCGGGTACGCCCTCCCAACAGCAGAATCAACAAAATCAACAGAACACGATTGCGTCGACGGTAGCGACGGGTGCTGAAAATACCGACGCGGCAGACGAAGTGAACCAAGCGTTGGAAGACAATCCAAGTGGTGCTGGTAATTCAGAAGAAGCAGCAGCTTCTGGTGCGGCTGTTCAAGAAGAGACGCCAGAAAGCGATGGAGATTCAGATGCAGCTCAATCTAATGTAGTCGGTGGTGCGGCTTCGGAAGCTGGCTCGGATAATGCTGCTGGCAGTGGTGGCGGAGCAGGTGCTGGCGCTCAAGCCGTAGGTGGCGATAACGCAGAGGCTGCGACAGGTGGAGCCGACGCTGAGGGTAATGAAGAACAAGGCCAAGCAGCACGTACATCTGCAGCGCCGAGTGCTACATCTTCTGAATCTGATGGCCAACAAGTCGATGATGACCTCGATTCACAGACAGTCGAAGAGACATTTGCCGTTGATGTTCAAGCTTCAGATGAAGAGACCATCAGTGAAGTAGAAGATGACTTTGATTCTGAGACAACAAGTGAAACGTTCAAAATCAAAGTGGAAAGTGAAAATGATGCTCCAGAGGCTGAACAAGATCTGGCTTACATCATGGATGAAGATGGCTCCATAACATTTACTCAAGAACAATTACTCGAATACGCAAGTGATGTTGATGGTGATGAGCTTGTTGCTTCAAATGTTCAAGTCGGCGCAGATGCAACGGTTCAAGATAATGGTGACGGTACATTCACAGTTGTACCTTCCGCTGACTTTAATGGCGAGCTAGACCTTACTTTTGATATCAGTGACGGCCAAGAAACCATAAGTAGTGCAATTGATTTAACGGTTCGTCCTATTAATGACGCACCTGTACCAGAAGATAAAACGTTTGAAATAGAAGAGGACGGCACACTTATCTTCACTGACGCTGACCTATTAACAGGCGCGACAGACATTGAAGGCGATAACCTGACTGTTGAAGGTGTGACCTACGACGGTGGCGACGGTATCCTGACCGACAACGGTAATGGTACTTACACATTCGCTCCAAACGAAAACTTCAATGGTGACGTAAACTTCAGCTTCGATGTATCAGACGGTACAGACACGGTTGCTGCAAACATTGATGTTAGCGTAACTGCAGTTGATGACGCGCCGGTATCGGGTGACCTAGCGTACTCAATCGACGAAGATGGTTCGATTCGTCTAAGCCAAGAGCAATTGCTGTCTCAAGCATCAGATGTAGAAGGTGATGACCTTACGGCTAGCGGCCTAACGGTTGGTGGTGATGCAACAGTTGTAGCTAACGATGACGGCAGCTTCACGATTACGCCAGATGAGAACTTCAATGGCGACATTGATATCAGTTTTGATATCTCTGATGGCACCAATACCGTTCAAGCTTCCGCAGACCTAACTGTTAACCCAGTTAATGATCTGCCAGTGCCTCAAGATCAACAGTTCAGTATTGCAGAAGACGGTACTTTACTGTTCACAGACGCGGATCTGCTTACAGGTGCGACAGACGTTGAAGGTGATAACCTGACGGTTGAAGGTATCAGTTATGAAGGTACTGATGGCGTACTGACTGACCTGGGTGGGGGCTCATACAGCTTTGCGCCAAATGAAAACTTCAATGGCGACGTAAACTTTAGTTTCGATGTTTCAGACGGCACCGATACGGTGTCTGCAAACATTGATGTTAGCGTGACTCCAGAGAACGATCCGCCAGTTGCTGGCTCTACGTCTTACACAGTTAATGAAGACAATTCGATTACCATTTCTGATGCACAACTATTGGCAACATCTTCAGACATCGAAGGTGATGTATCGATAGACAGCGTGACTTACTCGGGTAGTGATGGTGTCCTTGAAATCAACGGTAACGGTAATTACACCTTCTCGCCAAACGAGAACTTCAATGGTGAAATTGCCCTAGATGTAGTGGTTGCCGATGAAGAAGGTGCAACCGATGCGACAACTGCGGGTATCACCGTACTTGAAGTGAATGATCCGCCAGTCGCAGGCCCAACGTCTTACACCATTGATGAAGACTCAGTACTGACCTTCAGTGAGTCACAAATGCTACTGAATGCTTCTGATTTAGAAGGGGATGTTGAGCTTGTCGGCATTAGCTACGACGGCCCTGATGGCATCTTCTCAGTCAATGGAGATGGGACTTGTAGCTTTGCACCGAATGAGAACTTTAATGGCCAAGTTCAACTTGACGTGACTATTCGTGATGAAGACGGCGCAGAAGTTGATACGGTCATCAACGTGGATGTTCTGCCAATTAATGATGCACCAGTCTCGGGTGATTTGGCTTACAACGTTAACGAAGACGGTTCAATCACATTGAGCCAAGAACAGTTGTTGTCTCAGGCGTCTGATGTTGAAGGCCAAGACCTAACTGCGAGCGACTTAACGGTAGATGGCAACGCAACAGTAACCGCCAATGACGATGGTAGCTTTACCATCGTTCCAGAAGCGAACTTCAATGGTGACGTTGATATCCAATTCAACATCACGGATGGTACTGACACGGTTCAAGCAACCGCCGATCTTACTGTTAACCCAATCAATGACTTGCCGGTTCCTCAAGATCAACAATTCAGCATTGAAGAAGACGGTACGCTGCAATTCACTGACGCTGACCTGCTTACTGGTGCCACCGATATCGATGGCGATGACCTCACCGTAGAAGGCATCAGCTACACAGGCGGTGACGGTGTATTAACAGACCATGGTGATGGTACTTATACCTTTGCACCAAACGAAAACTTCAATGGTGATGTCAACTTCAGTTTCGATGTGTCTGATGGCACAGAAACGGTTAGTGCAAACATTGATGTGAGCGTGACACCAGAGAACGATCCACCCGTTGCGGGCTCTACCTCGTACATGGTCAATGAAGACAACGCCATCACAATTTCTGATGAGCAATTGTTAGTAAACTCTTCTGACGTTGAAGGCGCGGTATCGGTTGATAGCGTGACCTACAGTGGCACCGATGGTGTGTTCCAAGACAATAGTGACGGCAGTTATACCTTCCTTCCTAATGAAAACTTCAGTGGCGATATCAGCCTTGACGTTATTGTTGCTGATGAAGACGGTTCGATTGATGAGACCACCGCCGGCATTACCGTTCTAGAAGTGAATGATCCACCGGTCGCAGGTCCAACGTCATACACCATTGACGAAGATTCGGTACTGACGTTCAGTGAATCTCAGATTCTTGTTAATGCTTCGGATGTCGAAGGTGATGTAGAACTAGTCGGTATCAATTACGATGGGGAAGACGGTATCTTCACTGTAAATGGTGATGGTACATGTAGCTTTGCGCCAAACGAAAATTTCAATGGTCAGGTTCAACTGGGTGTGACCATTCAAGATGAAGATGGTGCGACGGCTGAAACACAAATTAATGTTGATGTACTGCCAATTAACGATCCACCAGTATCGGGTGATTTGGCTTACACCATCAACGAAGACAGCTCAATCACACTAAGCCAAGAGCAGTTACTGGTGCGAGCTGGTGATATTGATAGCGAAAATCTAGAAGCTATTAACCTTTCGACCGATGAAAACGCAACCATCCAACAAAACGAGGATGGTAGCTACACCATTACACCAGACGCTGATTACAACGGCGACCTAGACCTGAGCTTCGATATCATCGATAACGATGGTGGTGAGGTTCAAGTTGGTCTTGATATCACAGTGAACCCGTTGAATGACTTGCCACAAGCGCAAGATCAACAGTTCACGATTGAAGAAGACGGTACGTTACTCTTCACCGATGCTGATCTACTTGCAGGCGCGTCAGATATTGATGGTGATGAGCTGTCGATTGAAAATGTGCTCTACACGGGCGCTGATGGTGTTCTTAGTGATAATGGTGACGGCACTTACAGCTTTGCACCAAACGAGAACTTCAATGGTGATGTTCAATTCTCATTTGATGTTTCTGATGGCACGGGTTCAACAGCCGCCCATATTGATGTAAGTGTAACGCCGGAGAACGACCCTCCTGTCGCGGGCTCGACAGCTTATACAGTTCAGGAAGATGGCCAAATCACGATCAGTGATGAACAGTTATTAGCGAACTCTTCAGATGTAGAGGGTGATGTTGCTCTATCGAGCGTTACTTACGCTGGTGACGACGGCTCGTTCGTTGATAACGGTAATGGCACATACACCTTCACACCAAATGAAAACTTCGACGGAGACATCTCACTAGATGTTGTCGTCGTTGACGAAGACGGTGCAACGGCGACAACGACAGCGGGCATTGATGTCATTGCTGTCAATGACGGCCCTGAAACGTCCGGTATTGAAGCAGAAGTCGACGAAGATAATTCAATCACTATTACTCAAGAGCAGCTGCTTGCAAATGCTACTGACGTTGAGGGTGATGAGTTAACGGCGTCTAACCTGCAAACCAACGACCCTGACGCGACAATTGTTGCTAATGACGATGGTTCATTCACCATCACGCACACAGAAAACTTCAATGGCGAGTTGGACTTCACATACAGCATCAATGATGGTGACAATGAAGTTCTGACCACTCTCGATCTAACGGTTAATCCAGTTAATGATGCGCCAGAAGCGGGCGAAGAGATCTTCATCCAAGCGCAAGAAGATCAAACGGTTGGTGTGACGCTTCGTGAAGAACCTGCACTACGTTTAGACCAAGCGCCAGAAAACGGCATCATTGAAGCGAATGTTAATGATGAGTGGGTGGTGCTGGAAGTAGGGCAAGAAGTACCGGCTGATACAGAAGTACGCTTTGTTCCAAGTGAGGGGGCTCTTGCTGAAGGCACACATACTACGCAAATTGGTACCTTCGACGATAACGCTAGCGTAGACGATTGGGGTACAGAAGTTGACCCTTACACTCGTGAGTTCTCGGATGGTGATTTAACGGTTACGGTTCAAAGTAACGATGATCCGCTTGGTGCTTGGAATGGTAACACCCACATAGGTCACGGCCTTGGTGATACCGATCGCCAAGGGTTGAGTGGTGATGAAAAACTGACTATTTCAGTTGAAGGTCAAGACATCAATGAAATCAGTTTCCACCTAGATGGTTTAGGTGGTTGGTTCATGGAAGAATCGCGTCACTTTACGGAAGTAGAAATCAAAGCGTTCAATGAGGACGGTGACCTAATTGACTCGATGACTTACCACAAAGAAGACCGTGGTACTTTCGAGACAGACTACACGTTAACGGTTGACCAACCAGTGTCTTACTTTGAACTCGGTACAGTTCAAGGAAATGGTACTTATGTTGTTCAAAACATGACCGTGTCACAAACTTGTCATGATGAAGCCGTGTTCACATCGATTGGTGTAGACGGTTCAGAAATTACCGAAACGGTTGAGTTGAACATCCACGCGGGTGACAACGAAATTGAGCTAACGGCTGATCTTCCTAATATCACTATCGATACTGAAGGTTCTGCTCAATTTGCTTCTGTTGTGATTACAGAAGAACAGTTACTGGCACAAGCATCAGATATTGATGGTGACGACCTTGATATTCAAAATCTTGAGCTGGTGGGTGAAAACTCAGAGCATGCAACACTGATTGACAACGGTGATGGTACTTGGACGGTGACACCAGATGAAAACTTCTACGGTGAAATTGAGCTGGGTTACCAAGTTTCTGATGGTGAACTGACTGATGACAACATAATTAACATCAACTTTGAGTCAGTGAATGATGCGCCAATCGTTTCTGGTCCAATGGTTCTATCGACAGACGAAGACCAAGGTATTGCGTTCAGTGCTGATGATTTACTGGCGAACACCACAGATGTAGAAGGTGATGCGCTGTCTATTTCTGACATCACTTACGGTGGTGATGACGGTGATTTAGTCGACAATGGTGATGGTACATTTACCTTCATGCCGAATGAAAACTTCAATGGTGAAATCGACATTGATTACAAGGTATTCGATGGTACCGATGAAGTTGCAACCCATCTAGATCTGACCGTTGTACCTGTTAATGATGTGCCGGTTCCGGGCGAGTCATTGCACACCCAAATGCTTGAGAACGGCTCTATGATCATCGAAGCGAAAGACCTATTGTCTGGCGCGACCGATGTTGATGGTGACATTCTTCATGTCGAAAACCTATTACTTGCAGACCAAACACAAGGTACGTTAACGGATAATGGTGATAATACCTTTACCTTCGAACCTGCAGAGGACTTCTACGGTGAAGTGAACCTGACCTTCGATATCAGTGACGGTCAAGCAAGCGCACCAAGTACTGCAAGAGTCGACGTTGAAATTGTCAACGAAGGCCCAGAGGTTAGTGGTCCAATTGAAGCCGCTGTTGATGAAGATGGTTCAATCACTATCACTCAAGAGGATCTGTTAGCGAATGCAACCGATGTAGATGGCGATAACCTTGAAGCGGTTAACTTTGCGACCAACGATCCAAATGCGGTTGTTGTAGAAAACCCAGACGGTAGCTTCACGATTACACCAAGTGCAGACTTCTTTGGTGAGATTGAATTTACTTACGATGTCACTGACGCGATTGAGACCGTGGCTGCCGACCTCAACTTAACCGTAAATCCAATCAACGATGCGCCAGACGTTCCAGACATGTCTTTCACTACGGAAGATGGTCAAGCGATTACTATTACCGAAGCTGAATTACTGGCACAAGCGACAGACGTTGAAGGTGATGAACTGTCTGTGGTGAATGTGACGAGCGCAAGCGACACGGTAGAAGTCACAGATAATGGCGATGGAACATACACATTAACACCAGAGCAGGGCTTCTTCGGTAACGTTGACTTAGCGTTTGATGTGAGCGATGGCACTGATGTGGTTGCCGCAAACATCGACCTAAAAGTTGAGTTCGTCAACGATGCACCAGAAGCGACGCCAATGGTGGCTGATGTCGACGAAGATGGCTCAATCCTCGTTACACAAGAAATGCTGTTGGAGAACGCGAGCGACCAAGATGGCGATCAGCTATTTGCTTCTTCGCTTGAAACCAATGATCCGAACGCCAGCATTGTAGACAATGGTGATGGCACGTACACCGTGACACCTTCAGAGAACTTCAATGGTGATATTGCATTCACCTATGAGGTGAGCGACGGTGAGCTGAGCACGTCTAATGATATGACATTGACCGTTAATCCGGTGAATGACATTCCAATTGTTGCCCCAGGCATGTACCACATCGAAGAGGATGGCAGCATCCTGTTCACTCAAGAAGATCTGTTGAGTGGTGCGATTGATATTGATGGCGATGACCTCAGTGTTACTAGCATCAATTATTCTGGCGATGAAGGTACAGTCACCGATAACGGCGATGGCACGTTCAGCTTCGTTCCTGAAGAGCATTTCAGTGGTGATCTGCAGTTCAGCTTTACTGTGACGGACGGTACGGATGAGGTTGAACAAGACCTCAACGTCCATATTGAAGCAGTTGCGGATGCGCCGGATCTTGTGATAACCGATGGCGACGGCGTTAACGTTGATGACCAAGCTATTTTGGTTGAGCCTGGCGGCATTGTTGAACTGAACATTGCAGCGGCGCTTGTCGACCAAGACTTGTCTGAAACACTTACCGTAACCGTAGATGGTGTGCCAGAAGGTTCGGTTATTCAATACGATAATGAAGGCGTTCTGAATGACCAAGAAAACGGCATCACCAGTTACAACGACACAGAAATTACAGTAACGTTTGAAGGTGAAACTGCGGGATACCAAAACGCAGCGGGTTACTACAAAGTTGACGAAGACGGTAACATCACAGGTGTTGAAGTTGTTTACGAAAACGCGTCACAAGTTGGTGGCGGTGGTGACCTTGTTCCAGGACAAGACCAGTTCAGCTTCCAAGTTGAAGAAGGTGAAAGTTTCAATCTGTTCTTGATTCCAAACGGACATCAACACAATGACTTTGACGCGATGCAGGAAGGTCAGTACGAGTTCCGCGCAGCGGATGGTTCGCCTGCAAACATGGATACGGTTGATCCTCAACTTGTATTTGTTGCTGCCGATGGCACTGAAACTGTCGTTCAAGGGCAGAATGGTGACGCGATCTTCCATGGTGGTTCAAGCGCTCAACTAAACCAAGATGGTATCGAACATACGCGTACCACTGTTAATGAAGATGGCGAGCTCGTTTACGGATTTGAAGATTTGTATGGCGGCGGTGATGCTGACTATTCAGACTTCAACTTCACAATCGATGTCGGTGAAGTGAACAGCCAAATCTACAGCGGTGAAGTGACGGTTGGCCCTGATGGTACGGTGAACTTACCAACAACGGCTATCGAAAATGCGCTACAGATCCAGTTACCAGAAGACTTCAATGAGCAGCTTGAAGTTCATGTAACCGCAACCGCGACAGAGTTATCGAATGATGATTCTGAAACGGTTTCCCAAACCATTTACATTAACGCGACAGGCGCACACATTGAGCATGCACCTGAAGCACTTCCTGTTGCAGCAACAGTGGAAGAAGATGGTTCTATCATCATTACGCAAGAAGACTTGTTAGCTAATGCTCGCGATTTAGACGGCGACCAACTCACAGCGCTTAACTTAGCGACTGATGACGACAGCGTAACTATCACAGATAACGGTGATGGTACTTACACATTAACGCCAGATGCTGACTTCAATGGCGATGTTAGCTTTACGTTTGATGTGTCTGATGGTGATGATGTTGTCTCTACTAATCTAGAGCTAACTGTTTCACCAGTGAATGATGGCCCAGAAGCACAAGACCAAGCATTTTCAGTCAATGAAGATGGTGTATTAACCTTCACAGACCAAGACCTATTAACAGGTGCGACGGACATTGAAGGGGACGACCTAAGCGTTGAAGGTGTGACTTACACTGGCGCAGATGGTGTTCTAACTGATAATGGCGATGGTACATACAGTTTCGCGCCAAACGAAAACTTCAATGGCGATGTAAACTTCTCGTTCAATGTATCAGATGGTACCGATACGGTAACCGCTAACATTGATGTCAGCGTGACGCCAGAGAATGATCCTCCAGTGGCGGGCAGCACGTCTTACACCGTTCATGAAGACAACTCCATTACCATCAGTAACGAACAATTGCTAGCGAACTCTTCAGATATTGAAGG
The DNA here is from genome assembly GCF_041439295.1 of Vibrio sp. 1F253. Lineage (NCBI taxonomy): Bacteria > Pseudomonadati > Pseudomonadota > Gammaproteobacteria > Vibrionales > Vibrionaceae > Vibrio > Vibrio sp. 1F253. The sequence goes on from NZ_JBGONU010000020.1 coordinate 45,681, forward strand.
GGAAGTGGCGATTGATAGTGTTACCTATAGTGGCAGTGACGGTGTTCTAGAAATCAACGGTGACGGCACATATACCTTCTCTCCAAACGAGAACTTTAATGGCGAAGTTAGCCTAGATGTGGTTGTTGTAGATGAAGACGATGCAGCCGTATCGACGACTGCGGGCATTACGGTTCTAGAAGTGAACGATCCGCCAGTTGCTGGCCCAACGTCTTACACTATCGATGAAGACTCGGTACTGACCTTTAATGAGTCTCAAGTTCTGCTGAACGCCTCTGATATTGAAGGTGACGTACAACTTGTTGAGATCAACTACGACGGCCCAGACGGAATCTTCTCAATCAATGGTGACGGCACATGTAGCTTTGCACCGAATGAAAACTTCAACGGCCAAGTGCAATTGGATGTGACCATTCAAGATGAAGACGGCGCTCAAGTTGATACTCATATTACGGTTGATGTCCTACCAATCAATGATGTTCCAGTATCAGGAGACTTGGCATACAGCGTAGAGGAAGACGGTTCGATTACCTTGAGCCAAGAGCAGCTTCTTTCTCAAGCAAGCGATGTAGATGGCGACGACCTGACTGCTTCTAACTTGATTGTTGATGGAGACGCGACGGTTGTTGCTAACGATGACGGCAGCTTTACCATTACGCCAGATGCGAACTTCAATGGTGACATTGACCTAACGTTCGACATTAGCGACGGTACAGATACGCTGGTTGCGACGGCTGACCTCACCGTTAATCCAGTTAATGACCTTCCACAACCACAAGATCAAACGTTCAGCATTGGCGAAGACGGCATCTTGAACTTCACAGATGAAGACTTGCTAACAGGTGCTACCGATATCGATGGGGATGACCTATCGGTTGAAGGCGTGACTTACACAGGTGCCGACGGTGTTCTTACTGACAATGGCGACGGAAGCTACAGCTTTGCGCCAAACGAGAACTTCAATGGTGATGTGAACTTCAGTTTTGATGTGTCAGATGGCACGGATACGGTTCAAGCCAACATTGATGTCAGCGTGACACCAGAGAACGATCCGCCTGTTGCGGGGAGCACGTCTTACACAGTTCATGAAGACAACTCAATTACCATCAGCGATGAGCAGCTTCTAGCTAACTCTTCGGATATTGAAGGTGATGTTGCCGTTGATCGCGTGACTTACTCTGGCACTGACGGTGTCTTTGAAGACAATGGTGACGGTACTTACACCTTCTCACCAAACGAAAACTTCAACGGCGAAGTTAGCCTTGATGTTGTCGTTACTGATGAAGAAGGCGCAACCGTAGCAACCAACGCAAGCATTGACGTTCTGCCTGTGAACGATGCTCCGGTATCGGGCGACTTGGCGTACAGCGTGGACGAAGATGGCTCAATTACCTTGAGCCAAGAGCAATTACTTGCTCAAGCGAGTGATGTTGACGGCGATGACTTAACAGCGGCTAACCTGACCGTTGGTGGTGATGCGACCGTCACTGCAAACGATGACGGTAGCTTTACTATCACACCAGATGCGAACTTCAATGGCGACATTGATTTGAACTTCGACATTACCGATGGTGATGCGACGCTTCAAGCAACGGCTGATCTTACCGTTAACCCTGTCAATGACTTGCCAACGGTCGGTGAGCCACAGTTTGTGACTCAAGAAGACACCAGCTTTACCTTTACAGAAGAGCAACTGCTGCAAAATGCGGGCGACATTGATGGCGATAACCTATCGGTTGAAAATGTTGCTTCAAATAGCGGTACTTTGGTTGATAACGGCGACGGCACTTACACATTCGCACCGAATGAAAACTTCGACGGTAATGTGAATGTGACGTTCGATGTGAATGACGGTACCGCGACAGTACCAGCAGAAGCGACAATTGATGTTCAATCTGTGGTTGATATGCCAGAGCTGTCGATTGCGTCTGACTTGGTCATTGCTTCAGACAACTTCGAGTCTGGCTCAAACGGTTGGAATACCGGTACTGAAAGCTCACAAGGCTTCGAATCAGGTGACATGCTAGGTCGTATTGGTGGCACTGGTGGCGATGAAGCTGTCAGCAAAACTTACGACATTCCAAGTGATGTGAGCGAAGTTAATATCTCGTTCAGTTTCTACGAAATTGATTCTTGGGATGGTGAGTCATTCCAAATCTTTGTCGGCGGCGAAGAGCTTACTTCGTTAGATAACTCGGCGTTCCAAACTCAAGATGGCACTACAACGTTGTACGATTCAGCGGGCAATGAAGTCGGTGAAGTTGTTCACGGCGTGTCGCAAGGTGAAGGCTTCAGTGGTTGGAACGACCAAGCACACCAAATCAACCTAACGGTACCCGTTGAAGACGGCCAACTTGAGTTAGGCTTCGGTTCAACCTTGAATCAAGGTGTAAGTGATGAGTCGTTTGGCATCGATAACATTGAAATCACAGTGTCTGACGCGGATTACCAAATCATTGGTACCGAAGATACACCTGTACCACTTGATATTGATGCGGCGCTTACTGATACCGATGGTTCAGAAAACCTTGCTATTTTGATTGAAGATGTGCCGGAAGGCAGCTCGCTTTCTGCAGGTGCCGATAACGGTGATGGCACATGGTCATTGCAACCAGGTGAGCTAGAAGGGCTAGAGTTTATCCCTTCAGGTGACTTCAATGGTGATGTGGTTCTAACTGTAAATGCGACATCGACTGATGTTGATACGGGCACCACCGCGACGGCAACCCAAGATGTGACGATTCATATCTCGCCAGCGAATGATGCTCCAGAAGTTGATGGTGACATCAGTGCTGTGACAGCCGAAGACAACAGCATCACGCTAACTCAAGAGCAGTTGCTAGAGCACGCTGTTGACATTGATGGTGATGACCTATCAGCAATCAACCTAACCACCAATGATGAAAATGCGACCGTTCAAATGAACGACGATGGCAGCTTCACCATTACACCGAGTGAAAACTTCAACGGTAATATCGAATTTAGTTACGATGTAACCGATGGAGAAGACATGGTCGCGGCTGGCCTAGACTTGACGGTAACACCTGTCAATGATGCGCCAGAGCCACAAGACCAAGCATTCACTATTGGTGAAGATGGGGTTCTTAACTTCACTGACGCTGACCTGTTAACGGGTGCGACGGATGTTGAAGGTGATGACCTAACAGTCGAAGGTGTGACATACACTGGTGCTGATGGTGTGCTTACCGACAATGGTGACGGAAGCTACAGCTTTGCGCCAAACGAGAACTTCAATGGTGATGTGAACTTCAGCTTTGATGTGTCAGATGGCACGGATACGGTTCAAGCCAACATTGATGTGAGCGTGACGCCTGAGAACGATCCACCAGTGGCGGGTAGCACGTCTTACACTGTGCATGAAGACAACTCAATCACGATCAGTAACGAACAGCTATTAGCCAACTCTTCAGATATTGAAGGTGAGGTTGCGATTGATAGCGTGACTTACACTGGCAGTGACGGTGTGTTCGAAGACAACGGTGACGGCACTTACACCTTCTCGCCAAACGAGAACTTCAATGGTGATGTGAGCTTAGCGGTTGTTGTTACCGATGAAGAAGGGGCAACAGAAGCGACCACAGCGGGAATCACTGTACTTGAGGTGAACGATCCGCCAATCGCAGGCTCAACCAGTTACTCAGTCAACGAAGATGAAGTTATCACCATCAGTGCAGAGCAACTGTTGGCGAACGCTTCGGATATTGAAGGTGAAGTGGCGATTGATAGCGTGAACTACACAGGCGCTGACGGTATCTTTACTGACAACGGTAACGGCACATTCAGCTTTGCACCTAATGCAAACTTCGATGGCGATGTTAGCCTCGATGTAGTGGTGACTGATGAAGACGGTGCGACAGTAGCCACCAGCGCAAGTATTGATGTTCTTCCAATTAACGATCCACCAGTATCGGGTGACTTGGCATACAGCATTGATGAAGATGGTTCCATTACTCTGACTCAAGAGCAGTTGCTGTCTCAAGCATCTGATGTGGATGGCGATGATCTGACCGCAAGCAACTTAAGCGCAGGCGATAATGCAACCGTTGTTGATAATGGCGATGGCACCTTTACGGTAACGCCAGATGCGAACTTCAATGGCGATATCGACCTAAGCTTTGATATTTCGGACGGCACCGAGTCGATTGTGGCGAACGCCGATCTGACGGTAAACCCAGTCAATGACTTGCCAACGACATCTGATGTTTACGCGAACGTTGATGAAGATAATGTCATCACTATCACGCAGGAGCAGCTACTTGCGAATGCCGCTGATATTGAGGGTGATGACCTTGTCGCTTCCGACTTAACCTTAGTGGGTGACGATGCAACGATTGTCGACAATGGCGATGGCACGTTCTCAATCACTCCAAGCGAAAACTTCAATGGCAACATCGATGTTGCCTACAGCATCAGCGATGGCGACACACCAATTGCCGCTAACTTAGGCTTGACCGTTGACCCAGTTAACGACGCGCCAATTGTTTCTGCTGATGTGGCGATAACCATTGAAGAAGATGGTTCATACACCATTACTCAAGAAGAGCTCCTACAATTCGCGACTGACATCGAAGACGATGACATGACCGCAATTATCGGAGAGCAAGGCGATGAAACGACCGTCACCGGTACTGTGTTGGATGCTGAAACTGGTAATCCAATCGCAGGTGCGGATGTGACGTTAACCGACAATGCGGGTCACTCTTACACAGCGGTGACCGATCAATCAGGTAACTACTCTGTGAGCGGTCCTGTTGTTGACCAAGGTACCGTTACTATTGAACAAGACGGCTCTATTACCAGCAGTTTCCTAGTTCCAGCTGGTGAAGATACCAACGGTGGCGTAACTGCAATATCTGAAGTACTTGAAGAAACAGATATGCGTATCGTGGTCACATGGGGTGAAAGCCCACGTGATATGGACAACCATCTATGGCTCTACGATACAGAAAATGGCAACGAGCTAGACCATATTTACTATCGCGACATGAGCCATGATTTGGGTGAAGGTAATGTCGTTCAGCAAGATGTAGATGACACGAATGGTGGTGGTCCTGAAACCATCACTATTCCAAATTATCAAGATGCTGATATGCACTATTCAGTACACAACTACACCAGCAGAAGTTGGGATGTGGATGGTGTTGAAGATGTACAGGTTCAGGTATTTGTTGGCGATACATTGGTTGAAACCTTTAGCCCTGATTTATCTGAAAGCCCATCGGGTGACCACTGGCATGTATTCGATATCGTGAACGGCGTTATTGTTCCAAGCCAAGATGTAGGCACTCAAAATGCATTTGACTTGCCAACGGCAGAAGAAGCGCTCGCGAATGAAAACGGCATTGATATCTCTGAATTGCTAACCGGCGAGGAAGGTGATGATTCTGGTGAAACGGGTGGTAACGAACCAAGTGTTGGAGATGTTTCAATTGAGAACGCTCTTATCACTGACAATGGTGATGGTACTTACACCATTACACCGGAAGAGAACTTCAACGGTGAATTCTCCATTAGCTATAACGTGGACGATGGAAACGGTGGGGTTACGCCTGCGGAACTTGACGTGACCGTAACAGCAGTTAATGACCTTTCGGTTATTTATGACCACGACTATACCATCAATGAAGATGGCTCACTGACCTTCACTGATGAGCAGTTACTCGCTGGTGCAACGGATATCGATGGCGACGACCTTTCTGTTGAATCTGTTAACTACGAAGGCACCGAAGGTGTGTTTACGGATAACGGCGACGGTACTTATACCTTTGCTCCAAACGAGAACTTCAATGGTAATGTCGACCTAACTTACGATGTGAGTGATGGTACAGATGTTGTATCGGCGAATATTGATGTTCAAGTGGTTCCAATCAACGACGTACCGGTAGCAGGTTCTACAACTTACAGCGTTGGAGAAGACGGCAGTATTACGCTAAGCGATGCACAACTTCTGGCGAATAGCTCGGATGTTGAAGGGGAAGTGTTTGTCAGCGATGTAAGCTACAGCGGCACTGATGGTGTATTCACTGATAATGGTGATGGTACTTACACCTTTGCTCCAAACGAAAACTTTAACGGTGACATCAGTCTTGATGTCTCTGTTATGGATGAAGATGGCGCAACCGCTGAAACAACCGCAGGTATCGACGTCATTGCTGTTAATGACTTGCCAGTTGCAGGTTCAACGACCTACAGCGTTGACGAAGATAACGTGATTACCGTCTCTGAAGCACAGCTTCTTGCGAACAGCTCAGACATTGAAGGTGATGTATCCGTTAGCGACGTTTCCTACTCAGGCGCAGACGGTATCTTTACTGACAATGGTGATGGTACTTACAGCTTCGCACCAAATGAAAACTTTAACGGCAATGTCAGCCTAGATGTCACCGTTGCTGATGAAGAGGGTGCAACGGCTGAAACCACTGCGGGTATTGAAGTTATCGCGGTTAACGACGCGCCAGTGTCAGGTGACTTGGCTTACTCAGTGGATGAAGATGGTTCAATCACACTAAGCCAAGAGCAGCTGCTTGCTCAAGCATCGGATGTGGACGGCGATGATCTTACCGCTGCCAACCTAACCGCAGGTGATAACGCTACCGTTACGGCAAACGATGATGGTTCATTTACCATTACCCCGGATGCCGACTTTAATGGCGACATTGATCTAAGCTTCGACCTTTCTGATGGTACTGAAACAGTTGTTGCAACGGCCGACCTTACTGTGAATCCAGTGAATGACATCGCGGTTGTAGAAGATGTCGCTTACACCATTGAAGAAGATGGTTCGCTTACCTTTACAGACGAGCAACTGCTAGCGGGTGCTTCTGATATTGATGGTGATGAGCTGTCAGTTGCCGATGTGTCTTACACTGGCGTAGAGGGTGTGTTCACCGACAATGGCGATGGCACTTACACCTTTGCACCGAACGAGAACTTCAATGGTGACGTAAGTTTGGACTTCTCAGTATCTGACGGTACAGAGACGGTTGATGCAAATATCGACGTAACGGTAACAGACGTTAACGATGCACCAGTGGCAGGCGCAACGTCTTACCAAATGAACGAAGATGGCACCATCACATTGAGCCCTGAGCAGTTGATTGCTAATAGCTCTGATGTGGACGGGGAAGTGTCGCTTGATAGCGTGAGCTACTCAGGTGCAGACGGTATCTTGGTTCAAAATGAAGATGGTTCGGTAACGTTCGCACCAAACGAAAACTTTAACGGCGACATCAACCTTGACGTGACGGTTATTGATGACGACGGTGCAACGGCTCAAACCACCGCTGGTATTGAAGTTATTGCAGTTAACGACGCACCAGTGGCCGGAAACGTGGCGTACTCGGTTGATGAAGATGGTTCAATTACGCTATCTCAAGAGCAGTTGCTGGCTAACGCATCCGATGTTGATGGTGATGCACTGACCGCAAGCAACCTATCTGCAGGTGACAATGCGACCGTAACAGCGAACGATGATGGTTCATTTACAATCATTCCGGATGCTGACTTCAACGGCGACATAGACCTAAGCTTCGATGTTTCAGACGGTACCGAGACAGTCCAAGCAGGCGTCGACCTAATGGTTAACCCTGTTAATGACTTACCAACAGCCGCTGACCAAAGCTTCACTGTTGAGGAAGATGGAACGCTAATCTTCACGGATGCAGATCTACTAGCAGGCGCTGCGGATATTGACGGCGATGACTTGTCTATCACGGATGTGTCTTACACGGGCGCAGAGGGTGTGTTCACTGACAACGGTGATGGCACTTACAGCTTTGCTCCAAACGAGAACTTCAATGGCGATGTAAACCTTGGCTTCACAGTGTCTGATGGCACTGAGACAGTCGATGCCAATATTGATGTAACGGTAACGGATGTTAATGATGCGCCGGTAGTGGGTTCTACGTCTTACCAAATGAACGAAGATGGCACGATTAACATTAGCCCTGAACAGTTGATTGCTAATAGCTCTGACGTTGATGGTGAAGTGTCGCTTGAAAGCGTGACTTACTCAGGCTCTGACGGCACCTTGGTTCAAAACGATAATGGGTCTGTGACCTTCACGCCAAACGAGAACTTTAACGGTGATATCAGCCTAGATGTGGTCGTGACCGATGATGACGGTGCAACTGCAACAACAACGGCAGGTATCGAAGTTCTGGCTGTGAACGATGGACCAGAGTCTGAGGAAGTGGAACTAACCACAGCCGAAGACAGCACCATTCTAATCACACAAGACATGTTGTTAGCTCAAGCTACCGACATCGATAACACCGCAGATGAGCTGTCAGCTTCGGGTCTACAAATCGACCCTAGCTTGGGTGAGTTGCTAGACAACGAAGATGGTACTTGGTCATTTACACCAAACGAAAACTTCAATGGCGATGTGCCAATGACGTTTAACGTTAGTGATGGCCAAGAGACAATTTCAGTCGACGGTAACATCGATGTCACGCCAGTGAACGATGTACCTGAAGCACCAATGATTGAGATGCAAGGCGAAGAAGATGTGGTCATGGTGATTGACCCAGCTTACATCGCGGATCAAGTAACAGACCTTGATGGCGACGAAATCAGCATTGAAAGCATCACAGTTCGAGCTCCAGCGAATGCGACCTTAACTCAGCAACCAGACGGCATGTATCACTTAGTGACTACGCAAGACTTCAATGGCTTGGTAGAACTGGGTTATCAAGCGACTGACGGCGAAGAAGTGGTTGATGGCTCGCTGAATGTGGATGTCATTCCGGTTAACGACGCACCATTCAATGTCGGCAACGCAATGATGACCACAGACGAAGATGGCGCGTTCACCTTCGATGCTGGCGACTTGATGAACTTGTTCGGTGACATTGATACCGCTGACCTTGTTATCTCTCGCATTATCACCGCAGACGGTGAAGATGGCGGAGAAGTAACAGACAACGGTGATGGTACGTGGACATTCACACCAACAGGCGACTTTGCGGGTGTTTCTGACCTACAAGTTGTCGTGAGTGACGGTGAGTTTGAAACCGTTCTCGATGTTCCTGTGTACGTACGTCCTGTCGCAGATGGCGCGGTTATTTCAACTGACCATGACGGTCCATTAGTGTTCGGTGAAGATGAAACCGGTCACTTAGGATTGAATGTTGGTCTAGTCGATGATTCAGAAACGCTAAGTAACCTAGTGATGACAGGTTTCCCTGTTGGATTCGAGGTAACCGATGGTGTGAATACCGTGATGATCACTGAGCCGGGTCAATACATCGACCTGTTCGACTGGGATATCTCAAACATTCAAATGACGCCGCCTGAAGACTTCCATGGTGAGTTCTTCGTAACAGTAAGCGCAACGACGGTTGATTACGGAGATGAGCCAGAAGCGTTTGAAGATGGCATCGATTCTGGTGATTTCGAGACCGTAGCGGGTGATTCCATCATCCTAACCGCTGATGACCTAATAGGTTTAGCTGAGAATGTGGATGCTGATAGCGATGATGAAGTGAAACTGGTTCATCTAGCAGACCGCAGCCAAGGTGAGATTGTCGATAATGGCGATGGCACTTGGACGTTCACACCAGCACCAGGCTTCACGGGCGAAGCAGACATTGCGTACGTAGTTGATAAAGATGGCGTGCTTCATGATGAGCAAACTGGCGTAGTCGTGAAAGAAGGCGACTTACAAGAGAATGCAGCACCAGAAGTTAACAGCATCACGACGACGGAAATCGCAGCGGATGCTACCTTGTCGTTCACTGATGAAGACATGCTGGCGAACCTGAGCGATGCGGAAGGCGACAGCTTGAGCATTGAGTCAGTAAGCTTGATGGAAGGTCAGGGCGTAATAGAGAGCGATAACCAAGGTAACTATCAATTCACACCTGCTGAAGACTACACCGGAGATGTTCAAGTTGGGTTTATAGCGACCGATGGCGAAAATCGCATCGAAAGCTTCTTCAATGTGGATATCCAAGGTGGTGATGAAGCAGCGGCGAGTGAAGGTTATGCCTTAGCTGATGATGGTTCATTAACTATCACCGAGTTACAGCTGGTGGATGAGTTAGGCGTGAGTGATTCTGCACAAGTTGTTGATGTTGCAGACGCCAACGATGCAGGCTTCTTTGCTGAATCTGGCGAAGGTGAGTGGACTTACTGGCCAAATGAAGACTTTGACGGCAACTTAGCGATGAATGTTGAAGTTAACGACGGCGGTGAAGTATCAAGCCACAGTGTAAGTATCCAAGTAGCCGATGAATCAGTGCAAAGTGATGAACCACAAGTCCAAGCTGCTCAAGCAACAGAAGAGCAACAAGTGGAAGTGACTCAACAAGCTGATGAACAAGCTCAAGATGCTGAAACTGAAGACAGTACAGCCGATGTAACCGCGGCACCGGGCGATACCATCTCTATCTCGATTCCAGATGAGGTGAGTGGTAACGAATCGGTTGATTATGCTGAAATGTCTGGCTTACCTGAGGGATCTACTGTGAGTAATGCACTGGATAACGGTGATGGTAGCTTCACAATCAGCGGCAACTTAGATCAGTCTGTATCGGTTGAACTTCCGGAGGGCTACGAAGGTACTAGTGAAATCCAATTCCAAGGTTACGACGAATTGGGTGGCTCAATAGACGGTGCGAGCGGTTCTGTTGAAGTTGAGGTCGATGATCAATACACCATGCAAGGTTCTACTCAAGAGCAGCAACCGGACATGGCCGGTATGGAATCTGGAGGCAGCGACTGGACAAGTTCAGGTGGTCAAGATCAAGGTGTTGACTTCACGGATGACTCTGGAAGCTTCGATTCAGATTCTCAAACTGGAACTGATCAAGGCAACGACTTCGACCAAAGCTCGATTTAATCGAGAGGGCTTAGTTTTAGTCTGAACCGACATTTAGTCTAAACCAACAAGCAGATAGGGCAGCGTAATGTTGCCCTCGTTAAAGCCATGCAGACTCGCCTTTGCGTGGCTTTTTTATTTGCTTTTGTCTCGCTAAATAAACTTGAGAACAGATAAAAATGTCCTTAATTATTAGAAGAGTTAATTAAAAGGAGGGACGACATGTATCGTTATGTCAGTTCACCGCAAGCGTCGAGATACATCGTGCCACCACCTCAACATCGTGAATTGTCGAGTGTCGATGTTCCTGAGTCTGAATTGGAGATGCGAGAAATTCTAAATAATTGGTTTGCCGATGGTTTGGCTCCCATTATTCAAAGTGATGACGATTACATTGCGGCAAGCGACCAAGTTCGATTTGAGAAACTTAGCCGCACTGTTGGCATGTTATTGAGGAACAAAGACTATTACTTTGCCACTAAGCGTATCCTATCTTTGTGGGAACAAGATTGCCTTGAAACCACCTATGTTAATTACCTCATTCTACGCAGCGAAAGAGCCACTTCGTTAAGGTGATTAAACGCAGCCTGGGTTCGCTGACTATGATAGCTTGTTTTGAGCACTTATGATGACTCAAGTTTGCTAAGAAAGTAGGCAAACAAAAAGGGCAAGCTTTGAGGCTCACCCTTAAGGTTCTTTCTTTACTTAACGTTACAGTTTTTACTGACCGTTATTTTCACCTAATTCTATACAGGTGCGACTTAGACCCAGCCATCAAATTTCAGTCGTTTTTGAATTCTCTCGACCGCTTCTTTCTGCATTTGTCTAACTCGCTCATTAGACACATTCACATCCAACATTTGTCCAACCTCTGACAGTGTTTTCACCTTGTTATCGAAGAAACCAAAACGGTGAATAAGAACCTTCTGCAATTTAGGTGGCAGTGTGTTTATGATCTGCTCTAGCGCATGTGTAAATGATTGGTCTTCACAATCTTGTTGAGGATCGGGGATGTATTCACTTTCGCACTGATCCAATACGAGTGGTGCGTGGCTGATACCAACCGTCGTTGTTACGTCAATAAAACCGCTTAACGCAACCAGTTGATCGACACGTTCAGCTTTTACGCCTGAGCTATTCGATAATTCTGAGATCGAGATTTCTTTACGCATTTTTTTGCTTACATCGAGCTTCTTTGATGCAAGGCTATTAATTTCTTTGCACACATGAGCAGGTAAGCGAACGGTACGACCTTTATTCATTAAAGCCGCTTCAATATTTTCGCGAATCCACCACACAGCATAAGTCGAAAAACGATAGCCAGGTTCAGGGTCGTATTTATCGATGGCCTTGATTAAGCCAATGTTCCCTTCTTCGATAAGGTCGAGCAGTGTGAAGTTGTTGCCTTTGCGTTTTAGATAACTTTTTGCGATTTTTACAACGAGGCGTAGATTCGATTCGATCATGATGTCACGTGCTTGTTTGTCACCCGCACGATTCAACTTTGCGTAATACAATTCATCTTCACGCGATAACAGATCAATGCCCACGATATCCTTTAGATAGTGAGCGTAAGGTTCTGTAGCAGTAGTAAATGATTCTTTAATGGGAGTTTCATTCGTGAGCCCCTGAAACGCAGCAAAACTGTCATTGTTCATTTCCTTGTCCTTATCTAGCCGACTGAACGTTTTATTTATTTTATTATTATGTTACCAGGTGAATAACACTTGGTTTCACTAAAGTGTAGGTAACAGTTTCTTCTTTACCAATAAATAAAATGCAATTTCGTATGTTTATGTCACAAAAAATTCTACAAATATTTAACTGTTTTGCATCTCATCGACTGTGTCGGTTTTTCGTTCAAGACATGTATGTAGGTGGTCTATAAAGTGTTGCTATGTTTGAGTTTATCTAGATAAATACCATGAATTTATAGGTGTGGATTAGCTATAAAATTGAGAGAGAAAATGACAAGAGTCGAGGTTCAATGTTTCCAAGTACCTCAACTCCTTTGGCTACTAGGTTTCACCACGTAACTCTTAGTTCTATCGACTAATAAGTGCTGAGCACATCATCGATTTGTTGATTGATGATTTTTACTTCGCTGTAGATAACCGAAAGGTCATCCGTTTGAGGTGCTAGCTTATTGGATGTGTTTTGCTCGACTCTTTCTAAGGCCGCAGTAGCTGTTTCCTCGCCGAAGCTGGCTAATATGCCTTTTAATGTATGTACGATAAAATGAAGCTTGCCCCAATCTTGTTGCTGTACCAGTTCTTTTATCTCTTCTAATGAATTGCCATGGTCTTCTTGATACACAGACAATACAGCGAAGATTATTTCTCTGTCATTATCTAAGTAGGCATTTAAGGCATCGATATCTAGCATATAGACTCCTGTTGGCTGTATGTTGAAAATGGGCTAGGCGGCTTACTCGAAAAACCAGATCTTAATGAATCACTAATCCATTGATTCCATTTTGGAGGAAGTTCTAACTGTAAAATTTCTCTTAAATAGTCGTCGCTAAGTTTTTCATCTATATGAGCTTTATGAACGGCATACATATAGTCAAGTTTGGCGGCAACTGAATATGGGTAACTGTGAATATAGTCTTTTAATTCCTGTATTGACCCAAAGCTTTCAATGTTTATACAAGTTGAAGGGTCGACATTTTGGGACTCAAGTTTGTGGTTTACTGCTTCTCCACGAGATTTTAGACATTCCACTGCTAAGTGATAAAGAGAGTACTCCCCAAAATGGACGAGCAGTGGTAATAGTTGAGCGAGCAAGTAAGTTGGTTGGCTGTGGAAATTATTCGCTAACAGCGTTGAAGCTCTAATCACTTTTTTGTGGGCAACCTGAGGGCTATTTTCGATGAGCAAGATACTGCTCTGAAACAGGGCAAGGCTGGCTAAAACCTGCTGCTGTTGTTTTACCGGAAGTTTCAGGTTTACTAATTCGGTGAATTGGTTGGCGTGCTCAAGCAAAATACGTTTGTACTTTAGTTGCGTCTCGCGCTGATAAGTCGCTTTTAACGAATTAAAGTGCGCACAAATGGAGTGAATGACATCAATGTCAGCAGCTGAAATATGGGTCGCATACATCTCACCTAACTTTATGATCATACGTGTGTTGTCTGCGTTCTCAGCCAAGTCAATCGCCCTGATTGCACGATGGCTGATACTTGGTGTCATCTCAAATGCACGAATCGCTAATTTCAGAGCAGGAAGCAGCATCTTATGTTTTTCGTAGATACAGCTTAAGCAATCAATGACGCTCAATGAGAGTGGCTGCGCGATCAGAAAGTTGTGGAGCTTATCTATGGCTAGATCCTGTTTGCCTAAACTGTCGAGAATCAGAGCTTCAGCAACCAGTTTTGTCGGGTGCATGTTGGTTTTCGAGTTGTTAATGACGCTAGAGAGCAATTGCCAATTCTTACCTGAAATTAAATGTTCAATCAGTGTCGCTTCGAATTGAACGCTAGTGCCATTAGGCGAGACCGCTAATGCTTGAGCCAATTTATCCTGACTGGTGATTGGATATAACTCGTTTAGTTGTGTCAGCTTTTTCGAGACGGACACAGCACTTTGGATCTTTTTACCTAACCTCTGTGTATGAATCGGTTTGGAAACGAAATGGTGTGCCTCGCCTGACAGGGCAGTTAATACCGTTTCTTGACGCATATCCCCGGAGAGTAAAATTGTCGCAACCGTATGGTCGATGAGCCTATTTCGATACAGAATTCCTAATAGTTCAAAGCCCGTGAAGAATTGCTCTAGGTGGTAATCGATGAGGAGTACATGAAAAGAGTGAGTCTCGACCACTTTAATTGCTTGTCGATAGTCGGTCGCAATAAAGATGCAATCATGTGCAATGCCCAAGCTCGAGAGTTGCTGCTTTATAAGAATAGTTGCACTCTTGGAGTCGTCGACAATTAAAACTCGTAGGTCAGGTGGTAAGGTCAAATCCATTTTCCTCAATACCAAATGTTATTTTTAATTTAGGCGTCAAGTTGCACATTGTCAAGGTGCCAATATCACAGGCAAACACTCAATAAACTATTGGTAATTAAGGAGTATTCGATAACATTTATGAAAGACTTCAAACGCAGGTTACTTTTACCTGATTTTCGTTGGGCTATACGTGTTTTAGAAATAAAAAAGAGGCAAGCCGATAAGCTTACCTCTCAGTTTAATTGTTCGGTTTTTTATTCGAAATGTTGTTCTTTTCTTGAAGCTTTATTAAACAAAACTCTAGCGCTAATCACGCATATTTAGAATCAATACTGCAGCTAGAGCCAAGAACGCCGTCATCATTAAGAACACATCGTTGTAAGCCATGATAGCGGCGTCACGTTGCATTGTGCCAAGTAGGCTAGCTTGCGCTTGTTGCATCGCTGTCGCGGCATCACTTCCTGATTGAATAAAGAACGCTTGTTGATCTTTGAGCGTTTGCCAACCTAACTGACTCACTGAAGGTAGCGACTCTTTGATATGCGCCAAATGCTCGCGCGTTTTGTTATCTAGCAACGTAGCAATAATCGCGATACTAAAAGCACCCCCTAAGTTACGCATTACGTTGGTTAAGGTCGAAGCGTCAGGTGTGTCCATTTTGCTGATGTTTTTCATGGCAACCAAAGACAGCGGAACCATAATAAACGGGCTACCAATAGCACGCAGAACCATAGACAAGATCAACTGTTGGCCACCAAAATCAATCGTCATATGTGTATTCACGTAACAACTGAAGCCAAACATCGCGAAACCAAAGGTCACTAAGTACTTAGGCTTAATGATTTGCGTCAGCTTAGGAACGATTGGGAATATCAACAACTGTGGGAAACCCATCCACATCAAGACTTCACCAATTTCCATCGCGTTATATTGCTGAATTTGAGTGAGATACATCGGCAGAACATAAATAGAGCCGAGCAGCGCCATCCCTAGAATCAAATAGGCAATACAAGACATAGCAAACTGCCCATCCCGCAATAGCCGCAAATTCACCAGCGGCTTTTTGTGTTGGAGTTCGTTTATCACGAAGTAAACCAAACTCACTGCAGACACAATACTTAGGCCAATGATAAAGCTCGAACTGAACCACTCTTCACGGTTACCTTCTTCTAGTACCACTTCCAAACAACCGAGCCCTAACGCCATGGTCGCGATACCAAACCAGTCGGCTTTTTTCAGTGTGCCAAGGTCGAGCTTTTCATCATCCAAGCCATATCGGATCATGGTGATCACAAGCAAAGCAGGCGGAATATTGATATAGAAAATATAGTGCCATGAAAAGTTCTCCGTCAGCCAACCACCAAATGTTGGGCCGATCGATGGAGCAAAGGTCGCGGTTACGCCAAACAGTGCCATACCCACAGCACGTTTGTTAACAGGTAATAACTGAATCACTAACGAGAAAGCAAGCGGGATTAAAGCACCACCACTGAAGCCTTGCATCGCGCGGAATACAATCATCGAGGTCATGTTCCAAGAAAACGAACACAACAAAGATGAAATGGTGAAGATGGCCGTCGTCCACGTGATATAACGGCGTTTACCGAGCGCTTTAGAAAGCCAACCACTGAGTGGGATAGCGATCATCTCTGCGACTAGGTAAGACGTAGAGATCCACGAGCTTTCATCCAAGGTGGCAGACAGCGCACCTTGAATGTCTTTGAGAGACGAGTTGGTGATCTGAATATCCAAGATCGCCATAAACGCGCCGATTAAGCCGCCAAAAAGGGCGATCCAATGGCGTCTCGAAACCTCGTCATCATCATTTGTTTGGGTGACAACACCAGCGTTACTCATGGTCTAGCCTCGTTTATCGATGGTCGCTACCACAGACAAACCAGGGAGCAGTCGACCTTTCAACTCTTGCTGATCTGGAATCGTAATTTTCACCGGTACACGCTGAACGATTTTAGTGAAGTTACCGGTCGCGTTTTCTGGTGGTAGGAGCGCAAACTTAGCGCCAGTCGCAGGGGAGAAGCTGTCTACCACGCCTTCAAGTGGTTGACCCGGAAAGGCATCCAGTTCGACTTCTACGGTTTGGCCTTTATGAATACCGCTTAATTGAGTTTCTTTGAAGTTAGCTTCAATCCACACTTGGTTGTTTGGTACCAAACTCATCAATGGCGCGCCTGCTTGAATCAGCAAGCCTTCACGGACGCTACGTTTACCAATCACGCCATCCGCTGGCGCGTAAACCTTGGTGTAATCAAGGTTAAGTTGTGCTTGATCTCTTTGTGCTTGAGCTTCAGTCACGGATGCGTTTGCTTGTTCGATTTCACTCGCAATCACGATTAGTTGATCATTACTTGCGACAAGGTTTGCTTTTGCTTCTTCAAGTTCTGCTTGGGTGACTTTTTGTTGTGCGACCATGCTGTCGACTTCATCTTGCGAAGCATAGTTACGCTTTAATAAGCTACGAGAACGCACGACTTGTTGGATTGCACGCTCGTATTCAGCTTGTGCGGAATCAACACGGCTCTCAGCTTGATTTATTTTGCTACGTTGTAACGTTTGTTGAGCGATAAGGTTGTGTACGCTTGATTGAACGACGCTTAAATGCGCATTCGCCTGAGCAAGTGCTGACTGGTAATCACGGTCATCGATTTGAACCAATAAATCACCTTCTTTAACCGATTGGTTATCACTCACGTAAGACTTAACAATATAACCCGACACCTTCGGGCTTATATTAGTGATGTCGCCTTGTAGGTAGGCATTGTCGGTTGACTCGAAGTACTGGCCATAGCCATACCAATATCCAGCGCCAGCTAAGCCTAATGACAGCATGATCGCAGTAGCAATAAGCGGGGCTTTTTTACGTTTTTTTGTGCTTACTGATTGCGAAGCGTTGTTGTTCTCTGTCATTTTTTATTTCTCATTTTGTTTTTATTTAGATGTAACGAATTGTAAATGAATTCGATTGATTGATAAGATAGGAAAAAAGGGAAACACTGTTGCATGAATCTTACTAATAGGGCTTTGGGAGAAGTACGATGGACTTAAATGCTGTGACTGTTTTTACGCAAGTTGTTGATTGTGGTAGTTTTACGCATGCAGCTGAAGCATTGAATATGACCAAGTCGACTGTCAGCCGAAAGCTGGACGAGTTGGAACAGCATTTAGGTGTGAGATTGATCACTCGTTCGACACGAAGTTTAGTGTTAACACCGGAGGGCGAGCGTTTTTACCAATCGAGCATGCAGATGCAAGAGATTATGAACCAAGCTGAGTTAGAGGTTTCTGCCAATCAGGATTTGATCCGAGGGCAGTTGAATGTTGTGTTGCCTGTCGAATTGGGGCATCAAGTATTAGCCACATACATCCACAGTTTCCTAAAAGAGCACCCAAACGTGACTTTGAACTTAGAACTGTCGAATCGAGAAGTCGACATCATTGCGGAGGGGATCGATCTTTACGCACAAATTGGTGAGCTAGTGGACTCGAGCTTGGTTTCTCGTTACCTCACAACATCAAAGCGTGTATTGGTAGCCAGCCCTGAGTATTTAGAACAGTTCGGTGAAATCTCTTCACCCGATGACCTTAAGCCTCCATTTAGGATGATTGAGGTCGTGAACAAGGCGGCACGTCTACCTAAGTGGCATTTGCAATTAGAAGGCGGTGAGTCGATTTTGATCGATCTACCGTGTCAGTTGCGGGTGAATACCATCACGGCATGCCTAACAGCGTGTGTGGATGGGCTCGGCTTGGCGGTGCTTCCTGAATTCATTTGTCGGGAACACTTCAAGACAGGTAAGCTGATTCGCTTGTTACCTGAATATGAGATGCCAGAAGTTTCAGTAAGCCTAGTGTATGCAGACAGACAGTTGATGCCGAAACGTAAGAAGGTCTTTATCGACTATCTACTGACTGCTTTTCAAAATAGGAAGCACAAGTAACGGGCTGAACATTAGCGGTTAAATAAGTGCTTAAGCTTCCTATTATTCGTTTTTGTCTAAACCGTATCGAAGCTAACTATGATTGGGCTGCCAGTCGACGACTTGCCCATTCGCCAATATAGCTTTGACCGATAGGGCAGCAATATCGATACCGTTGTAACGAAATGCCTTGTTGGAGAAGTTGGCAATGATCTTACTTCCGTCACTGAACACGGCTTGTTGAACCTTGCCGCTATCGTCTAACCACAAGAAGTCGACTAATTGTTTATCCCATAGCTGCTCATGTATTGGCTCAAATCCATCTTGATAGTGCTTCAATGCCTCAAGCCTTGGGCTTGAGCTCGATAGCGCTTCATCTCGTGTTAAGTGAACCATAGCTGGCGTGTTGTAAAGCATGGCAGTCAAATCACGATGGGCTTTCACATTGGTGAATTTCAAGCTGTCTGAATGCCAGTGGTGGGTGTTAATCACTTCGTCATGAAATACGGTTTGGTATAGTGGAATTCGGTATTGAGGCGAAAACAGCAATGACTTGTAGGGGTCTTTGACCTTAGCTGACTTGAAGAAAAAGTCAGGTTTATGGTCTGGATACCAACGACCCAAGTAATAAGGTGATTGTAGGTCTTCTTTCATCTCTTTGTCTGACCAACCAAAGCCGACCGTTTCTAAGCCGTGTGCAAAAGCGATGCCTTTTGTCGTCAGGCTATTACCATCTTCAGAACCAAGCACCAAATCGGGTTGATCGCTTAACCACTGCATTCGGTTATTGAAGGCAGAAAGCATATCCGTCTCACTGCTATTATCGCTGTAGTCCTCACGCGCCATCGCAGTCGCATCAACATCTAGGAACAGGCTATTGAAGTGACCAAAACGCATGATGTCTACGGCGCGCTGTTTTACATAATCCAAATGGCAATTCGGGTTCAAGTAAAAACCGTTTCCTCGAAACCCTTTTTTTAGGCTGCCATCCGCCATTTCAATCGCACAACTTTCACGCATCGGTTTTGGTAATTGGGCGGTTAGCCAGTTGTCATTGAGCTTCGCAGGGATGGCTGTGTTGTAGGAGTCATAGGTTCCAACCAGATAACCAGATTGCTTAGCCAGTTCTACTGCATTCGGTTGATAGAATGCTGGCATCCAGTTATCAAAACCTAACCAAAGCTTATTCAAGCCCGCTTTGTTTAGATTGTTGACCATGCCTGATGACAAGGCTTGCCCCCAAGTATCCGGATCATTGAGATAAGAGGACGCATGCTTAATCAACCAGCTTTTCTTGCTTTGAGCTGAGGTGTGTTGGGCTTTAATGGTGTTATCAGCAAGTGTTGGCGTTGCAACAGGATACAAGCTTTGTAATGACTGGCTAATAGAGTCTAGCAGCAGCTGTTTGTGATACTGGCTAAACCAATCTTTGCCTTTAGACAGAGGGGATAACTCTCGCTTCGCTTCACTTGAAATGTCTAATTGAGAGTCTTCTAGATACCAGGCTTTTAATCCCCACCAATCGCTCACATCTTGGATACTTAAAGCATCTTTACCAAACAAGTAGACGTGGCTTGCGCCGATTAGCTTATTTACATCTGGGTTACGCTTTTGCTTTTCGACAAGCGATTCAGAGAGACCATTCTCAATACGCCAATCACGGTATTGTTTGGCGCCATCTAACCAAGAGTCTCCAAGTGTTATGCGAACCGTAAAGGGCTGTGATTGATTCAACGTTGTAAATTGGTGCGAAGCGCTCATATCAATATTGGTCTTCTTATCAGAGGACGTATCCGACGATACATCAGAAAAGAACAATTGGTTGTTTGTCGGATTCATCATCTGATAACTGATGAGTTGATCATCCTGTTGTATCGTCCAAAATGGCATTTTTAAGTCTTGAGTGGTGTTACTTCCTGAATGGTTTTCGATTAGGTAATTGGCCCACTGCTTATTGTTGGTAGGAACGCGCATACCCTCACTAAAGGGCAGAAATAGAGTCTGAGTTTGTTGTTCTGCTAGGTCAAACCAAACGAGTTCAATGGGTTGGTTTCGTTTTATTTGTGTGTTTTCAGGTAAGGTGAATTGGACAAGAAGATTATGTTCCTTCAACTCAGCTTCAACATTGATTCCACTCGGCATGAGTGTCCAAGATGCCTTGGTTTTTGAGTCTATGACTAGGTGAGTAACTTTTTGAGGTTGACGATCAACGGTCAAAGCAGTGCTATTAACACTTAAGCCATTCCAATCTATCGCTAATGTTTTTGTTGAAATCGACACTATGTGACTAGCGTTACTGTTACTGACGTGGCTTTTGTTGGTAAGAGTGACTTGATTATCTTGTGCGTTTGCCGAGAGCGCACAAGTCGTGAATAGAGCTGCAATAGCAAAAGACGTAAAATTAAGTTGATGACGAACGTTGACCATATCTAGATTCCGTAAAGGGTAAGTACGGTCATTACACCCAAATCGCGTTGGTGTTTTGTCACCTATATGTCTCTATTTTTTCCCTTAGGTGTTTAATGCCATTGTATAGCGAGCTTAACTTAGAAAGGCATCGCGACACGCTGTACATATTGGATTTCAATCGCACCTTGGTATTCAAACATTTCAACCGATGCACTCAAGTGTTTAGCTTCAGATCCGATTGGGCTTTCTGTGGGAAGAGATGCTTGCGTTGTTTTGATTGGCACCTTGAAACCTAGCATATCGTAGTTTTCGTCAAACCACTGCCAACTGACATTGGCGTCTGGGCAGCTGTCGATTATCTCAGGCGGTGTTACCACAATGTGAGGGTCGTTGAGTTTGCTTTCGAGTGTTAGCCAACGCTTGTTGTCGTCTAAAGCAACAATAATAGGGTAGTTGTTCGAACCTATCGTTAACTGATAAACACCCGATTCCGGTTTGATGAACATCTCACTGGTTTCAATCTCTTGATATTCGACATCAGAATTGAGTTGTCCTTCGATAACCACTTTTCTTTCTGGTGAAATCAAAGAGATGCTTCGTATTTGATCTTCTACTGCTTCATTCAACTGTTCTGCAGACACTTTAATCTGATAGCCTTGTGATGAAAGACCGTGGCGCTTGATGAAGCTGACTTGAATGTGGTTGTTGGGTGTAGCACTTTGTTCAAGAGTGCTTCCACATTGAGTCCGACTCAGGATCTCTTGTTTAACGGGTAGCCAAAGTTGGCTATTAAGCTCTGCCTGATCAAGCGCGATTTGCAGTTCTTGCCATGCCACTTGCGGTTGTTCATCGAGCAGTGATTGATAGGTGTGTTGCAATGGCGTGTCTGTAAACCAAGCCGCATTACACGCAAAGGGCATTGTAAAGGGTAATGTGCAGAACAGTGCTGTTAGAGAGTTTACTTTCATTGTGATTCCCCAGCCAAACGATAACCAACTCCACGATGCGTTTCTAGTTTCAGCGTTGGAAGCTTTTGACGTAAACGCAGTATGTGGTTATCAACGGTTCTTGTGCTTGGGAAGGCTTGATAACCCCAAATTTTATTGAGCAACTCATCTCGATGAAACACACGACTTTGGTTCTGAATAAACAGTACCAATAGCTGAAACTCTTTAGGTTTCAACGTGATTGGACTTTCAGCCAGATAAGCTATCCGTTCCGACAAGTTGATTTGGATATTTGCGTAATCTAAGTGGCTAACACCTAACGGGCGAAGCTGCGTAATGACTCTAGCAAGCAATTCATCGTTCGAAAATGGCTTAGTCACGTAATCTTTGGCACCTGCCATTAAACCTTCAACACGTTGTTGAACTTCAACTTTGGCGGTCAACACAATTACAGGAAGGGCTTTGATCAGTAACCAATTAGGCAAGTGTCGCAAGCTGTCGCCGTCTTCAAGTTGGCGATCAAGCACTACGAGATCGGCTCGTAACCACAGCTTACTGGCACTCTGAGCATCTTGCACCCAAAGGCATTGGTAACCATTGGATTCAAAGAAGCTGACGAGGCCTTGCCCAAGCAGTTGGTCGTCTTCAATCAGCAGTAGGGTGTTCATAAGCGATTTCCAAAATACATCGGGTTGGATTACGGAGAATGATGAGACGGCCATTCGCTTGTTTCATCAAGTGTTCGACAATAGTCAGGCCAATGCCCATATTATCTTGTTTGTGATTGCCGCACGGTGTTGTTCTTGAAATAAGTCGTTGTATCAAAGAGGGAAAGTGACCCTCATCTTGTACCTCTATTCTCAGTTTATCTGCGAGGATGACTTTAACTAAAACCTTACCTTGTCCGTGCTGCTTAGCATTCTTGATTAAGTTATCAAAACAGATAGTCAGCCAGTAATAAGGCAGGTTAAGTTCAACATCTCTTGCTTCACACTGATAAGCAATATTGTGCTTTTCGCAGACATGGTCGAGCCACTCTTCCAATGATGCGTTTTGCTTCAACAAAGGTTCAGACTGATCCGAACTTAGATACACTTTGCTGTTTTCGGTGAGCTGAGAAAGCCTTTGATAGTCTGAGATTAAACGCCAAACTGCCCCTTGGGTCTCATCGGGAAAATCATCGTAGCGGTTTCTGAACATTTCAACGGTTAGACCTAGGCTAGTAATTGGCGTGCGCAGTTCATGAGTAAGAAGCTGTAAAACGAACTGCCTCTCTTTTCGTTGTTTTGTTCTTAGGTATAAGACTCTGCCGAGTCCGGAAATCAACGTTAACAGCAATGTAAAGATCAAGGTTTTCATGATCAGATTGTCATTGCTAGGCTCGCTTAAGCACACGTTGCTGTAACGAAAAGTACAGGTTTCACCCGTCAAAGATACCTCTTGTCGCTCTGCAATAGGTTGCCAAACATTTAAGGGAATGGCTTTCCAGCCTTGTTCGCCAATTAACCAAAGCACATCATCTTGTTGCCAAGCACGGTATCCACTGAGCAGTGCTTCTCTGCCTTGTGCGCTTAGGTTTTCTAGCTTGTTATATAAAGGGTGCTGAGGGTTGGTAAGACTCAAAAATGGGCGTATCTGCTCGGTCACATCTGGGTAAGCGGCTAAATAACGATCAGCAAAGCTGCCGCCGGCAGGGTGACGTTTGGAGTGTGCTGCAAACCAAATGGAATCCAATGCTTGTTGCTGACACAGAGCGAGCTCGAACTCGATGGCGTCATGTAATGAAGGGTTTTTGTTTTCAATTGCTCGGCAGTGATCGTGTATTGACGCTAACGCTGCGATGTCGTCCCAACTGAAACGGTTGAAATCAGGATAGCGGCTACGTTCATGAAGCAGAACTTTCGGATACTGAGCCAACTCTTGTTGAGATACTAGGATTGGGGATGATTGCCAGCTCAGTTGATACAGGGTTTGCCACTTGTCTTGCAAACTTTGGGCATTGGCTAGAGTTGGGAGCCAAAAGATCAAGCAAAGGGCTAAGGTAAACCTGCGCATCCAATCATTCTCGTTAAAAGTCGTGGGGCGAGTCTAAAGAGTTTTGGACGTGATTTGTAACCTGAATGTCAACAAGTGTTCCTTTAACAACAAATTGTCGAGTGGGTCATGTTTTATAAGAATAAGTTAAAAATACAGTAAGTATCATTTTAATGGATTAAACTAGATAATTGTGTACTTATTGTCATTATTAAGCGGATGGAGGGGACTATACTGGGCTCATACCTAATCAGAGGAACCATCATGAAACTCATCATCAAATCAGTATTGGCACTTAGTATCTTAACAGCGGGCTCGGCTCAGGCATTCGAATTAATCAGCAACGATATTCAAGAAGGTCACCCAATGGCGAAGACCTTTGAATACTCAAGTTGGGGTTGTGACGGCGGTAACCTATCACCACAATTGATGTGGAAAGATGCTCCAGCAGGAACCAAAAGCTTTGCAGTCACGGCTTATGATCCAGACGCTCCGACTGAAAGTGGTTTCTGGCACTGGGTCGCGTTTGATATTCCAGCAACAGTGAGCGACCTACCTCGCGGTGTCGATATCTCTAAAGTGGGTGGCAAAGAAGGCCGAATCGATTATGGAACGGTAGGTTTCGGTGGCGCTTGCCCTCCAGAAAAAGATGGTATGCACCGTTATCAATTCACGGTTTGGGCATTACCAACGGACAAACTTAACCTAGACGAAAACACGCCGTCGGCAGTGGTTGGATTCACGTTGAACAGCATGGCTTTAGACAAAGCGAAACTGACGGCAACTTATACACGCTAATAGCTTATGTACGTTAAAAGCTTATACACGTACATAATAAGCAAATAAGCAAATAAGCAAATAAGGGGATGAGATGAATCATCAATATCAAGTGACGATCTTTCGTGCAGAGCAGTTACAAAAACTGCGTAATGTGAGGATTCTATCCCCTAGTATTATTCAGATCATTACAGGCAGCAAGCGCCTGTTTTGGAAAGACTCAGCGGCAGAACTCTCGCATTCTGAGCTGCTGTTGTGTGAGGCATCAGCGTCATTGAGTTTTGAGAACATGCCCCACAAAGGGCGTTTCCTTTCGCGTGTATTCAGTTTTCATTTCCAACCGACGCAAGCAATGCTCGATCTGAGTGAGGATCGAGCAATTGAACTGGATTTACCCACCGTGGAGGCAGATCGAGGTTTGCAAGATTCTCTCAATGCGTTGTTTTCGTTTGATCGTCAGAGCATGAGTGAACAAACCCAACAATTTTGGTTGCAGGGTTTGTATCAGCAATTAGTCGAGAAGGGCGTGTTGCATCGATTGTTTGTCAGTGCCAACGTCTCTTTTAGCCAAAAGCTCAGCCATTACCTTTCACATTCACCAGATGAGAAGCATCCGTTAGAGTCGGTAGCAGAGCGCTTTGCGATGAGTCGCGCCACGCTTATCCGCAAATTGAAACTTGAAGGCATGCAATATCGAGAGGTTTTGGCTGAAGTGCGCTTGAGTCATGCACTTTATCTGATGCAAAACGGACAGCAGAATGTGGCGATATTGGCCCAGTCTTGCGGTTACCAATCGGAAGGACGTTTTAGTCAGCGCTTTAAAGGAAAATTTGGTTTATCGCCTAGTGAATACATCAAGACAGTGGTCAGCAATTAAGTCGTAAGACGTATCGAGAAAAGTAAGCCTAGTTAATTACAGGTCATTGAATAATTAAATGAATACCGTTTTAATAGGCTCAAAACCAAATGTTTGTACGAGCGCAGATTGCTGTGTACCAGAGATGATGGCGCTATACCAGAGAAGGTCACCCATGACTGAATTGAACGCCAAAAGTGAATTAAATATAGACAAGCTCACCAACGATTTCCCGTTGTTAAAACAACTTATAGCGCTAGAAGAAGTGAGTTGGTTTAACCCAAACATCACGACGTTAGAACAGGGTTTACCTTATGTGGGGTTAAGCGAAGAGGACATTCAAGGTGCAAGCCTGCGATTACAAAGGTTTGCCCCTTATCTGGCGAAGGCATTCCCTGAAACACAAGTGACCGATGGCATCATCGAGTCTGAGCTTATTGATATACCATCAATGAAATTAGTCTTAGAAGCGCATTATAAGCAGCCTATCAAAGGACGTTTGATGATGAAAAAAGACAGTCACTTGCCGATTTCAGGTTCAATCAAAGCCCGTGGTGGTATTTATGAAGTACTAACGCATGCCGAGAAGCTTGCCATTGAAGCTGGGTTACTGTGTGAGAGCGATGACTACAGTAAGTTACTCGAACCTGAATTTCGTGACTTCTTTAAACAATACAGTATTGCGGTAGGGTCTACGGGTAACTTAGGCATGTCGATTGGCATAATGAGTGCCAAGTTAGGCTTTACAGTGTCGGTTCACATGTCTGCTGATGCGAGAGCGTGGAAGAAAAACAAACTGCGTGAGCATGGTGTCAATGTGGTCGAATATGAGCAAGATTATGGCGTTGCAGTAGAGCAAGGTCGCAAAGAAGCGGAACAAGACCCGAGTTGTTTCTTCATTGATGATGAAAACTCGCAAACTCTATTTCTTGGTTATTCTGTAGCTGGAGAAAGGCTTAAGCAGCAATTTGATCAGCAACAGATTGTTGTCGACAAAGAACACCCATTATTCGTTTACTTGCCATGTGGTGTGGGTGGCGGCCCCGGTGGTGTCGCATTTGGCTTGAAGATGGCCTTTGGTGACCATGTACACTGTATTTTTGCTGAGCCGACCCATTCACCTTGTATGTTATTGGGTGTCCATACCGGCTTGCATGACGAAATCGCAGTCCAAGATCTCGGTATTGATAATCTAACCGCAGCAGACGGGCTTGCAGTTGGCCGTGCTTCTGGTTTTGTTGGTCGAGCTATGGAACGTTTACTAGACGGCTATTACACGTTAACCGACGAACGTATGTATCAATTGTTAGGTGAACTGAACCAAGTGGAGGGTATTCAATTGGAGCCTTCAGCACTCGCGGGTATGCCGGGCGTGATTCATGTTGAACAGAATAGAGAATACCTTGCTCGTCTAGAAATTGATGAGTCGACTCTAGCGAATACAACACACCTTGTGTGGGCGACTGGTGGAGGCATGGTGCCAGAAGAAGAAATGTCCGCTTACTTGGCGAAGTCATCGGTTTAACCCTAAAGCTTTTAAAGGCTAGCTGTTTGTAGATGCTTAGCTGTTACAAATATAAGCATTTAAAAAGATAAGTCATGATAGAAGAGTGTTGTTTATCGGTTGAACGCACTCTTTTTTACTCCTAAATCCAGTCGTTATTCAAACAATAAGTTGCGCAGATCGTTATCTCAAACACATATTTTATAAATTAGGCTTCATAGGTGTTCTAACTATCAGTTTGGTTGAGTGGCATTCAATTTGATAGGGATAGAGTGATGCAAGCAGATAAAACGATTCAATCTAATAAAGAAGTAGAAACGCTACAGCCAAATACACTAAGTCCAAATACGCCAGAAAAACTCTTACAGCGTTTAGATGCGATTGGGGAGTCTTTGGAAGCATCGGGTAAGGCTTATGCTTTACTGGGATTGGGCTCGGTAGGTATTGAAACAGAACGACTTGATCAGTATTCAGATGTCGATTTTTTCGCGATAGTACAAACGGGGCATAAGCAGTATTTCTTAGACAGCTTGCATTGGCTCTCAGACATTCACCCAATCGACTACGCGGTGAGAAATACCGTCGATGGCTATAAAGTCCTGTACGCTGACGGAATCTTTTGCGAATTTGCGGTGTTTGAATCCCACGAGTTAGCGCATATTCCATTTGCTGAAGGGCGCATTGTTTGGCAGCAACCTGAATTTGATACTCAGTGCTGTATCCCACCACAAAAAAGGGCGGCAGAAGCTAATTCGCAAGAGTGGATCATTGGTGAGGCTCTAACTAATCTTTATGTGGGTATGTCTCGTTATAATCGAGGCGAAAAGCTGTCGGGCAGTCGGTTCGTTCAATCTTACGCACTTGATCGTTTGATCGATCTTGTGGATCAAACTGAGCATTCTGAGCCTGAATTCGTTGATGAATTTATGTCGGATAGAAGGCTAGAAGCACGCTTTCCTAAGTTTGCTCAATTGCTACCAACCTTTACCCAAGGTTACGAGCGCACGGCTGAATCGGCACTTGCCCAACTAGCGTTCCTCAACACCCACTTCACAGTTAATCAAGCCATGTGTGACCGAATCACTGAACTGTGTTCCAGTAAAGATTAAGCCTATAACCTGTTAATCTTAAGACCTATTTTCTTGGTGCGCGTAAATAACAGTTGTCGCTCGTCTGTATTGTTGATAGGTTTTAACCATGAAATTTAATTCTGCTTCAACTTCAACTTCAATTTTCTTTTGGTGGTGCTCTCAATAGAGCAGCACGGAATACTCACATTCTTTAGCTGCTGGACGGTAGCTAAGAATGTCATCAAAAATGTCGCCTCTTTTTATCTCCAGTAGCCTTTTTAACTTGGAGATACACCATGAATACCAACTCAAACAGCCATACCGACAGCAATAATATTGGCAGTAAGAACAATACCAACAAGCCTGAAATCATTCTGACTGGCGATAGAGCTACTGGGCCTTTGCATTTGGGTCATTACGTCGGTTCACTTAAACAAAGAGTCTCTTTGCAGCATATTCACGACCAAACGATATTGGTCGCTGACATGCAAGGGCTTACCGACAACGCCCATAATCCTTCGAAGGTTTCTTCCAACATTCTTAATGTGGTCGCTGATTATCTTGCGGTGGGTATTGACCCGACCAAGACCACGATTTGTCTGCAATCACAGTTGCCGGTGTTAGCTGAGCTCACCATGTTCTACAGCAATCTTGTTTCTATCGCTCGCTTAGAACGGAATCCAACGGTCAAAAGCGAAATTCAGAACAAAGAGTTTGGACGTTCAATTCCAGCAGGCTTCCTCACTTATCCCATCTCTCAGGCGGCAGACATCACCGCTTTCAACGCGACTTTAGTGCCTGTCGGTGATGATCAACTGCCGATGTTAGAACAAACCAATGAGATTGTAAGAAAGGTTAACTCGCTCGCTGGCAAACCAATCTTGAATGAATGCAGACCGCTTCTCAGTAATGCATCTCGTCTGCCTAGTACTGATGGTAAAAGTAAGATGTCTAAATCGATGGGCAACGCCATTAATTTGGGTGCAACAGAGAAAGAGATCAGAGCTGCAGTCAAATCCATGTATACCGATCCAAATCATCTACGAATTGAAGAGCCAGGCAAGGTAGAAGGCAATATCGTGTTCACTTATCTTGATGCTTTTCACACAGACGCTAACTATGTCAGTCAACTAAAAGAGCATTACCAAAGAGGTGGGCTAGGCGATGGACAAACTAAGAAAGTGTTGGAAGAGTGCTTACAAGAGATGCTTCGTCCTATTCGTGAAAGAAGAGCTGAGCTGTTGGATGACAAAGCGCAGCTCATCGCCATTTTGCGAAATGGTAGCGAAGTCTCTAGAGAAAGAACGCAAAAGGTATTGTTCGATGTTAAAGGCGTCTTTGGTCTGAATATTATCTAGCGCTGGCTACGTGTAAATAAAGTCAATTAATTTGAATGCTGATTACGATTGATTTATAAAATGGATTTTGTGAATGGAAATGAGGTTGTATGGCAACGCATGATTTCACACTCCAGCTTTCAAGTTATGGTAATTAAATGAAAATTAACGTTTTACTCTCTGTTTTATTTTCGGCTTTGGTTTCAATGTCTGGCTGTTCAGATGTGGTCAGCGATGAGTACTCGACTTATGCGCAAGCCAAACAAGAGCGATTGTTTGACAGGGGATGGTTACCCGACATTCTGCCTAAATCTACCGTGAAGATTGAAGTGAAAAATGATTTGGATGCGAATACTTCAGAAGGAAGCTTTATCATTAACGAGCCAGCATTGTCTGAATTTATTGGGAAGTTAAAACCGACTGAATCAGCCAACCAATTTCAGTTTGTGGATGGCGAGAATGTTTGGGTGTTCAAGATTGGTGATGATAGTGTAGTTTCCTACACGCTCAGTAAGCGCGAAGGCTAAGTTCAGTAATTCCAACCTACATTTCTGTTATGAGTTATGTGGGTTGTCGAATGACATTGTTCACCTAACTGTGCCTAGTCACCGCCAATAAGCCCTTATCACTCTTAGTTACAGGAAGGTAATTATGGAAATCAGTCATTTAGATCATTTGGTATTAACCGTGACAGATTTACAAGTTACGGTCGACTTTTACCAACAGGTACTTGGAATGAAGCCTATCGAATTTGGCGAGGGCAGGTTGGCGTTGTCATTTGGGACGCAGAAGATCAATTTACACCTCAGTGGTAGCGAGTTCGAGCCAAAGGCAAGGCGTGTGCAGGTCGGTAGTGCGGACCTCTGCTTTATTACCAACACGTCAATTGCTGAAGTCGCCGAACATATCCAAGCGCAAGGCGTCGTGATAGAAGAGGGACCAGTACAGCGAACCGGTGCGACGGGAAAAATTGTCTCTGTTTATATTCGAGATCCTGATGGCAACCTGATTGAAGTCTCGAATTATTAGTTTTAGACCTACAATCGTACGCTTTTCTTTACTCTTCAAGTACATGACATTTCACTTTTACGCTGCTTGGTGCTGGATGTCGTCAACCAAATAAATTACAATCGACGATGTTTTATTAATTCGTGCTTTATCACTATGATGAGAAACTTACTCATATTCATCGTTAGCCTGTTTTTCTTAACAGCTTGCTCTTCAACGAGTAATCATCAGCTAGACGACAATACATTGAGCAACGAAGACGCAATGTCGAAAAGCTTGGAAGAAGAGAGCAATATCGATGTTGCAATTGATACAAGTGCTGCGACCAACGTTGAATCTTCCCATGAATCGTTCGTTAATCATCAACCAATAACTGATCATGAATCAAACTCAAACCTTGATTCAAATAGTGACACGATAACTCACGCCAATGCAGAGCCAGAATCAGTGGAACCTTCTCAAGTAGCAGCGACAGATACAACTCAAAGCGATGCTAAGAGTGGCGGTGAAAAAGGTATCGGAAGCTATTTTATTCGTCATAACCAACCGACTAAGACCGTGATTAAATCACTAGAGGGCGTGACAGATGCATTAAACGTCATGACGTTTGGAATATTTGCCACCGGTAACGGTTAAATCGTTAACCTAGAACGACAACCGAATAGATAGAATGAAACGTGAAGGCGAGCCAGATGGTTCGCCTTTTTTGATCTTCAAAATCTGGCCACCGTTCTAACTAAGAATCGTGCTCACTTATCTGAGCGCTGAGTCAGGCGACGGTTAACGAAAATAGGAAATTATTAGTTCTGGAAGGGACTCGCCGAATTTACCCTGTTTGACTTGTTATATGCATCAAGGGTTCTAATACTCATCCCAAAGTAAGCAATGAAATCTAATCTTACAAAGACAAGTCTTATATTCACTTACGAGCATAGTAAGATGTTTGCTGTTAAGTCGGTTTAGGTTTAGTTATCAATATTCTAGGGAAGAAAAATGAAGAATAAGAGTGTGTTTTTAAGCGTCGCGGTGGTGATGTTATCTGCTCAAGCAAATGCATCTGACACCAACCATGAGTCTGTATCAGATGGTGTTATCGCAGAACAAAGAGCGAAGCTTTCTGAAAACACCCAAGGGCAAGGTTTTGGCCCGCAAGCCCCACGAGATTTGGGTTCATTGAAAGGAACAAATACCAGACTGTTTTCGGATGCCCCTGATTCAACAGCAATGAACTTATGTAATATTCACTTCCATAAAAACGCTGAGCACAAAGGCGGCGAATTTACTCAATACGCTGGCAATGGTGATGGAAAGGGCTTCCAGAGTGGTTTTAAATACACAGGTAAGTTGAGTTCAGCTGAGCTGAAACCATTTGAGGGCAAGGTTTGTCCGAGCGATCATGGTTCTTTGCATTCGGGCGACACCATTGAAGTTCACTATGTTTATTCAACGGCGCAAGTTGAACCGGGTGAAACACTGGGCGCTTGTTTTAACGATGCAATTACCAACCCGCAACTGCGTGTAGAAACCCAAGTTTACGTATTAGTAAATGATGACAAAGCACTCGATTTCGAAGCATTGGCGAAACACTCTAAAGTGGATGGTTTGCACCAAGCAACCAACATTCCACAAGATACTGGCTCAGCGATTCAATACGCAGGTTCTACAACGGGTCCTGGTTACAATGAGCAAGGTTCACCTTTCCAAGTAACATGGAGCGTTCGTCCACAAGTGGCGAAAGTAAACATCGCGACAGTGGGGAGTTGGTGTGAAGGTAATGACTTCAACGAAGATCATGCACACGGTGTGAGAAACATAGTCGTAAACCCTGAATTGTTGTCACCAATATTGAATTAATCTTGTTACGTTGATTTTCGATCATTGTTTCGAAGGCAGGCCTCTAGGTTCGCCTTTTTTGTGTCTTAACGAAAAACAATTTGGTGATTGGTTTAAGTTGAAGTTTATGTCTGGGGTTAAGGCTAGGCTTAGGCGTAGTGGGGAAATTACGTGTGACACTTATTCAAAACATGAGTTGTGTTAAACGCGCTTAGTCAAAAACGTTCTTTACCCGAATCGAAGCTTCATGATACGTTCATGATCAATTATGTTGGGTTATAGATAAGGACAGTCTAATGTCACTAGAAGGTGCGATTACATTCTTTATTGCCATGTTTATATTTGGTATTACTCCGGGGCCTGGCGTATTTGCCATTTTAGCTCGAGGCATGGTTAATGGTTGGCGAAAGTGCATCACTCTCTCGTTAGGGATGATATGCAGTGATCTTATCTATCTTGCACTTGCCTGTTTCGGTCTAGCAACGATCGCCGAGAATTGGTCGATTGCGTTTGAGGTGATTCGCTACGTCGGTGCAGCTTATTTGATTTACTTGGGCTACAAGATGTTTAAGAGCCTGCCTGAAGTGCAAGGCTCAGCGGAACTTGCGGCCAAACAGAGTCAGAAATCCGAACTCGCGAGTTTCGCGCAAGGCTTTTTGATTTCAGCTTCAAACCCTAAAGTGATTCTGTTTTATATTTCGTTCTTGCCGACTTTCATTGATCTGACTATTTTACGCTCACAAGATATCGTATTGGTTTCCGCGTTAGCATCTGTCGCTCTAATGTCTGGTTTAATGCTTATCGCTGTAGGAGCGGGCAGAATGGCAGGTTTGTTGAAAACGCCACGCGCACATAAAAGGTTAAACCAAAGTGCTGGTGGAATAATGATTGCGGCTGGCTCATATTTGGCGATAAACAGATAAACAGATAAACAGATAAACAGATAAACACAGTTCAATTTAAATAGAAAAAGCGCATTATTGCCTTGTGGCAGTAACGCGCTTTTTTGTATTTACTTTCAGGTGCGGTATTCGCTTACTAGAGCAGTGTTATCGAATTGCTGCGTTAATTGAAGGCAGTAAATCACGCTTCTTAATTACGTATCGCAAGCGAATTAACATCAGCGTAGCAGAGATACTTAAGCCCGTAAGAATACCAATCCAAAATCCTTCTTCACCCATTGCTGGAACAATGTGGTCTGTTAACCCGAGCACCATGCCGAGTGGCAGTGCCAAGCCCCAGTATGAAGCGATGGCTAACATCATCGGGATCTTAGTATCTTTATAGCCACGCAGTGCGCCGTTAGCAGAGGTTTGCAGAGCATCACTGAATTGATACATAGCAGTAAAGGTCAACAATACCGCTGCTGTCGCACTTATTGCAGGGTCGTTAGTGTAGAGCCTAATGATCCACTCAGGGAATAACAGGAACACCGCAACCGAAAGCAACGATATGAACGCTGCAACTAAGATACCGACTTTACTGCGCTCAATTGCGGCTAGTTCGTCTTTCTCACCCAAAGCGTGACCAACACGAATCGTAATACCAAACGAGATACTCATCGGAATCACGTAAGTCAGGCTCGAAATGTTAAGTGCAATTTGCGCGGCTGCCACGTTCTCTGCACCAATACGACCAATCATCAACGCGATAACCGCAAAGATACTGCCGCACACCGCGATGTTCATGCCGATAGGTAAACCTAATCTTAGAAGGTGAAGCATCTCTTTTGCTTTTGGCTTCGCATCTGAAAAGTTGATGATGGTCTTGTAGTGGTGATGACCTTTAATGTAGGAATACAGCATTCCCGACATTAGCCAATACACTAAGCTAGTCGCCCAGCCACAGCCTACAGCGCCCATTTCAGGGAAGCCAAACTTGCCGTAGATAAGCACGTAGTTGACCGGAATATTCACCAACAAACCAACCACCGAAATGATCATCGGTACTTTGGTGTTGTTCATACCCTCACAAAAGCCATTCAAGGTATAAAACAGGGCAATACCCGGCACACCGAAGGCTAGGGCAAACGCATAGTCGCTACCAATTGGAATGATCTCAGAGGCAACCCCAATCCATTCTAAGATCGGTTTCGCACTCACTAAGTAAGCAATGAGTAATACGCTAGCAATTAATGCCAACCAAACCATTTGGAAGAACTCAACAGAGATATTTTGAAAGTCACGTGCGCCGCGGTGGTAAGCAACAACAGGCGTTAGCGCCATAATCACGCCACGTAGTAGCAGCAATACAGGAATCCAAAGGCTAGTACCGAGTGCAATAGCGGCGAGGTCGGCAGGGCTTACTTGGCCAGCCATTGTCGTATCGACAAATCCCATCGCTTGGGTCGCTATTTGAGTCAAAATGATGGGAACCGAAAGATGCATAAGCGCACCCGATTCACGAGTAAAAGGAAGAAGTTTCGTTAGCATGGAAGTTCACAACACCAATATAAATACACGAATGATGACAGGATGGCCGGTGTGCATTTTAGGATGTGCCCCGTTGGGCGGGCGACAATATAAACACCTTACCGTATAGGGTCAAGCATTGGATTTACAGGGGCTAATTTGCTCTGGAGGAGCGCCAGATTTGCATGGTGTTAGATACTTGATCTGCTCCAGTCAGACTGGACACTTAGCTAAGCGACATTTCGCTTTTCAAAG
>NZ_JBGONU010000021.1:0-18640 GCF_041439295.1 Vibrio sp. 1F253
GCACGCTGGGTTCTTAGGGAGACGGCACTTGGTAACAAGTGTCGTCCACCCGACATAATGTGTTTGGGAGTAACTCTCGGAGTTGGTGGTTCCATGCTGCTTGTCTCGAAGTCCCGCTCATTGCCATGATCGAAATGCCTTCGATATTTAGAAAGCAATCAATTTCAGTCTTAACGGGAAGTAGGTGTGACACTGGGGCGGCCGAGTTCCCCCCGAACTCGACCTGTTCCAGACGCGCAAGCAAAGGCGTTTGGTTTCTGGCTTACTCATAAATTAACCAATTTCAGTTTGTTGTGTAAATAATCAATAGCTTGGCAACTGATAGGTAGGTCGTATTTCATTGTGCAAAAGCATAGAAATGAATGATGGTGAACGTGATGCCTGAACTCAGGTAAGGAGGCTGGCGTATTGAAGCGAAAGGGCTGACACAATATGAAACATAGCTTGCTAGTTTATAATATCGTTAAATTTGAATTTGCAGGGATTTATAACTAGCTAGTAGAGTGTGCTAGTTTTAAGAGTTGGTCATCTTTTATTCTGGTGTTATACACTGCTTTTGAATTTCAAGTTGGATTTAGTGTCTAAATTATTAAATCTGACGGGATAAATGATTGTTTAATGTTGATTTGGCAAGATCTTCAAGTATCCTTTATGTAAACAAAACGTTAAATATCGAAAGTAAATTAACAATCATTAAGGAGTCGATGATGTTACATGCTCACGAAAATACCCTACATATTACCCACCTCAGTAACCACGCGGTTGAGGAGTTGTCACCATCATTCTCTAAGCTTCCAAGCACAGAGCATGCGGATGGCCAGTTTCGATTGAGAAGATACTCGGTGGTTCAATTCAGTAATGGACAAGTCGTTGAGCTAGACAAACATAACTTTGTTCAGTCTGAAGACATTAATCACTTTCAAGGTGACGTTGTTCGTCAGTTCGAGCCGATTGAAGCACAAATCCTAAGCAGCGAAGGCATGCAGGAAATGTGTGAACTGTTTATTGAAACCAACGGGCTTGAAGACGGACAAGAAATCGAAATTCATCAAATCCGCATTGCCGCTATTTTTGAAGAAACTCAGGTTGCACCAGAAGGTGTTCACCAAGACGGTTTTGACCACATCGCGATCATTGGTGTTACTCGCCACAACATCGTTGGTGGTGAAGTGATGCTTTATCAAGATAGCCATGAAGCACCATTCTTTAGAAAAGTGCTAGGCGATGGCGAAGTGGCAATGCTTGCTGATAGTAAGCTTTGGCACAATGCACAACCGATTCGTACCATAGACCACGGCGAGATGGGCTATATGGATGTGTTTGTTCTAACGGCTAAGGATGCGCGCAATGTCCTTCACTCTTAATGATGTGCGCCAGCAGTTTAGCGCGTTAGGCCAATATCATAATGGCAAGCCAGTCACTTTCTTTGACGGGCCGGGCGGATCTCAGGTGCCTGAGAATGTTTTAGCGTCAATGACCGAATACCTAGGGCATTTCAATTCAAACCTAGGTGGCCACTATTTTTCTAGCCAAAAGACCACAAGCTTAATGCAGCAAGCGCGAGAAGCGGCGCAAGCACTGCTTAATGCCGAGTCTTCTGGCAACGTTGTGTTCGGCGCGAACATGACATCGTTGACCTTCCAACTGAGCCGAGCGATCAGCCGCGATTGGAAAGAGGGCGATGAAGTTATCGTCACTGCGTTAGATCATTACTCGAATGTGTCGAGCTGGCAGCAAGCGGCAGACGACAAAGGCGCGATTGTTCGCCAAGTCCGTGTCGACGAATCAGATTGCAGTTTGGATATGGCGCATTTTGAGTCGCTGCTGAACGAGAAAACCAAGCTTGTCGCGGTGACGTTTGCTTCGAACACGACAGGCTCGATTGTCGACATGTCGAAAGTTATCGAGCTTGCACATCAATATGGCGCTCAGGTTTATGTTGATGCCGTGCATTACGCACCACATCACTTGATTGATGTTCAGCAACTGAATTGTGATTTCTTAGCGTGTTCAGCGTATAAGTTCTTCGGCCCGCATGTTGGCATTGCTTATGTTGCGCCTCAATGGTTACACACTTTAAAGCCTTACAAAGTAGAGCCTGCAACCAATATCGGCCCAGGCCGATTTGAGACAGGAACGCAAAGTTTTGAAGGCCTTGCCGGTGTGATTGCGGCGGTAGATTACTTGGCGCAGTTAGGTGATCCCGCCGATTCATTGCGTTCTCGTTTAGAGCAAAGCTACGCGCTGTATAACAAGCACGAGAGCCAACTCAGTGAGTACTTCCTGAAACGCTTGTCCGATCTTGAAGGGACAAAGCTTTACGGGAAAACCGAGTTTGATTCGAATCTAAGAACCCCAACCTTTGCGATTACCTTTGAAAACCATTCTCCAGAGTTCATCGCTAAAAAGCTGGGTGAGCATAATATCTGTGTGTGGAATGGACATTTCTACGCATTAGGGCTGGTGAAGCAGTTGGGTATTGCAGAGCAGGGCGTGGTGCGTATTGGTTGTATGCATTACAACTCGATTGAAGAGATCGACTTGCTGTTCAATGTGCTAGAAGGGATCTTGCGAAGTAACTAGCGAGAAGCCATTCGCAAGAAGTAATTAATAAGAAGTCACTGGCCTTTGCTGTTTGTGCCTTTAGATCGAAAAAAGAGCATACTTCTCTCAAGAATGTTGAGTAGGAAGTGTGCTCTTTTTGTTTCATGAACTTATATCTGTTTAGCAAAGCCTGCTAAGACTAAAGCCGCTAATCGCTAATCGAAAAAGTCCGTGATTGAACTAAGACAGCTGCTTAACCAGAGCTGCACCTACTGCGTGCGCACTGGTTGGGTTTTGGCCAGTAATCACTCGCTCATCAACAATTACAAGCTCATGCCAAGGTTGAACCTTGTTGAAACGCGCAGCGCTGCGAGCAAGAGACTCTTCCAATAGGAACGGAATGTCGTTGATGGTGCCAAAGTCGATTTCTTCTTCACGAGTAAAGCCAGTAATAGATTTAGAGCTTAGTAGCTTCTCGCCGTTGCTTAGGACAATCGGAAGCAGTGCTGCTGGGCCGTGACATACTGATGCGATCACACCACCATCTTCATAATGCTTAGCAGCAATCGTTGCGAATTGCTCGTCGGTTGCTAAGTCAGAAAGTAGGCCGAATCCACCTGGGTAGAAGATAGCATCGTAGCTTTCTACGTTAACTTGGCTTACAGGAATCGTGTTGTTAATACGGTTTTGGAAGTCATCATCCGCCAAGATCTCTGCGTTTACTGAATCCCCTTCAATATCGGTTCCATACAGTGGACCTTTACCACCCTTGATAGACG
This sequence comes from Vibrio sp. 1F253, assembly GCF_041439295.1. Lineage (NCBI taxonomy): Bacteria > Pseudomonadati > Pseudomonadota > Gammaproteobacteria > Vibrionales > Vibrionaceae > Vibrio > Vibrio sp. 1F253. The sequence continues at coordinate 3,324 of NZ_JBGONU010000021.1, forward strand.
CGATGTCGTACTCAAAACCCGCAGCAATGATCTCTTTCAGTGCATGAGTCAGTTCTGGAGCGTAAGTACCGTTCGCTTGGTCTGTATCGCCTAGTGTTGCGTGGTTAGTTACTGGGATTAGTATTTTTTTCATGATTCGTTCCTTTGAGCACGTTTGTTTGGTTTCAGCGTCGTGGCTTTTATTTAGAAAACCAAAGCTTTCAATTTAGATACCGCTGTTTCGTTACCTGTAATACTAGTAGTAAACCATTTGAGTGATAATATGCCGAGTAGACAAAACATTATTGCTATATAGCAATAGTGGATGTGAATTAGTCGGATGTGAACTCGTTAGATGTAAACAGGTGAAGTATGGATAGTTTTGAAGGTATTAATGAGTTTGTTGCGGTAGCGGAGTGTCACGGCTTTTCTGCGGCCGCGAAACAACTGGGTTGCAGTACCAGCCATGTCAGCCGCCAAGTATCGAGATTAGAAGAGCGGGTAGGTGTGGCTTTACTGGCTCGATCCACTCGTATGGTGAGTTTGACCGAGTCTGGGCATACCTATTATCAGCAATGCAAAGATCTGGTTATCGGGCTGCAACAGGCGAATGAACAAGTCACGTCTCAACAAGCTCAGCTGAGTGGTACTTTGCGTGTCAGTGCTGCGGGTGCGTTTGCTGAAAATCATGTTGCCGCGGCGCTGATGGAATTTGCCAAAGACCACCCTGATCTGACTATCGAAATGAACTTCAATACCAATATGGTTAACTTCATCGAAGATGGTATTGATTTCGCGATTCGTTATGGTCGACTTGATGATTCTGGTTTGGTGGCAAGGAAGCTGGTGGATCGCCCGATGGCAGCGGCCGCGAGTCAGAACTACATCGATCAATTTGGTTTTCCAACACAGCCTGAACAGTTGAAGTGGCACAGCTGTATTATTGCCAACAGTGATCAGTGGTTGTTTGAGAAAGATGGAAAACCGTTAAACGCGGTGCGCGTACATGGGCGTTGGAAAAGCAATAACTCGAGTGCGGTACTTAAAGCTTGTGAAGAAGGGCTTGGCATTGTTTATCTTCCCAAAAGCAGCTTCAATGGCGGTCTTGCCAATGGAAAGCTCGTTCCAGTGCTAGAAGAATATTGGGGAGCAGGTACAAGCAGTTGGATCGTATATCAAAACCGTCGCTTTCTTCCACAGAGAGCAAGGCTGGCTATCGACTTCTTAGTCTCTTATTTTTCCGATTGGAATGAATAACCGAATAGATAATGCTTACATAGCTATACAATATCCTTCTTGTTTTTTGATGTGCGGAATAAGAAGGTGCTATTTGTCTACTTTTGATGACTTACGCTTACGATTGAGTTGTAGAGAAGCCTAAAGCAGTACGATATACTAGATATCATATTAATGTCCCTAACGCGTGATAGATTGTGTGGAAGCGTTGGCAGGATGTGTTGTTATGCTTCGGCTTATGAAGTGTAGCGAGAATGCGGAGTTGGCAATGTCTTCAATAAATTTCGAATCCACGTACGGTGTAATAACGATTCAAGATATGAATGTAGTGAGTGTTGACGCTAACTATGCTCGCATCTATGGATACCAATCACCGGAAGAACTACTTTCTGATATCGATAGCTTTCTAGATCTCATCTCAGAAGAGTACCATGTTTTAGCCTATCAAAATTACCTCGAAACGGTCAGTGGTCAACGAGACCCTCAGGTTCACACCTATACCAATATTGATCGCAATGGCAGAGAGTTTACCGTGTTTTCTATCGATCATGTGACGGAGTGGCAGGGAAGACCTGCACTGCAAGTCACGGTTATCGATCTTTCCCCTGCAATTCAGCTGCAAAATGCAGTGCGTGAGCAAGATAAGATGTATCACGACATGATCATGCAATCAGGGCAGGGCATCTTGGTTCACCGAGATTTCAAACCTCTGATGGTCAATCAATCATGGGTAAAACTGCAAGGTGGATCTTCCATAGAGCAAGTCTTAGCGCTGGATTCGATTCTTGACTTAGTGCCACAGCAGAATAGCGACGGCATCTATAAACACTATCAAGCGATCGTGTCGGGTGAGTTGTCGGGAACCAGTACCGTGGTTGAAAACATTGGCTTTGACGGTGTTCATCGCTTCTTTAATATTTACGATAATGCAATTACTTGGAAAGGTCAGCGGGCCGTTCAAGTGGTACTCGAAGATGTGACTCAAAAGGTGATGTTGGAGAAGCAGTTGGTTCACCAAGCGAATTACGATGAAATGACGGATCTGCTTAATCGTAGGGCGATTTATGAATGGTTGAGAGAGCACATGTTCTCTAAAAACTACCTTGTCTGTATGCTATTAGATATCGATGACTTCAAGTCGATTAATGACACTTATGGTCATATGGTGGGTGATGAGGTAATTTGTGCTTTGGCTAGTATAACCAAGCGCAATGCCGAGAAAGTTGGTGGAGTAGCAGGCCGTTGGGGTGGTGAAGAGTTCATTATATTTATCCCGAATACGCCCCTTGAAACAGCTCTCGAAGTTTCAGAAGAGATTCGCCAACAGTTCAATCAAGTCGAGTTCAAAGTGGGTGAACAAATTCGCTTTAACTCTAGCGTGAGTATCGGAATCAGCGATAGCCGAGCGTGTGAAGACGGTGTCACTATTGACGCACTCGTGAATTTAACCGACCAATCTCTTTATCGCGCGAAAGCCAATGGCAAGAATTGCGTAGACGGAGATGTAGTCGCGCTTTAACGCCTAAAACCGTCACCCAAAGACGAATAGAATCGACAACGAAAAATGCCCTCAAGTCATCACTTGAGGGCATTTTATTTTTTGGCTATTAACTGAACGCTTCTCACTATGAGAAACGCTTAAGTTCTATAAATTAGGCAGACACTTCCACTTCGTAAGAGCCAAATTTACGGATGTTAATCACGCCAGTATCTAGGATAAGGTATTGACCTTTAATGCCTTGAAGTACGCCCGTCACTTCAGGGTTCTTATCAAAGTTGTGCGATACAATTTTCACTGGGTGCTGTTCAACTGGGTAGCTCAATGAAGTAGTGCTCTCACTGAGCACCTCGATAGCATCATCACCAAATTTCGCTCTGATCTCTTGAATCTTATCTTCTACAAGTGGCAATAGTTCTTTGGCTTTTTCAACCAACTCCATATCGTCACCGTCGCCTTTTAGCAGCGTGCGCCAGTTGGTTTTGTCAGCAATGTGCTTCGCTAATTCGACTTCAATAAGGCCAGAGATCTGACGCGTTTTTACCTTCAAAATAGGTAGGCCCTGAGTGGCTCCTTGATCAATCCAACGGGTAGGGATTTGTGTATGGCGAGTGATTCCAACCTTAAGGCTTGATGTGTTCGACAGGTAAACGAAGTGATCGACGAAGCAATTTTCTTCACCCCATTGAGGCTCACGACAAGTGCCTTGTTCGTAGTGGCAAGTCTCAGGCTTCATGATGCACATGTCGCAGCTTGCTAGCTTTTTCATGCACACAAAGCAGTGGCCTTGAGAGTAGCTTTTCTTAGTTTTCTTACCACACGAACAACAAAAAATATTACCAGTGTGGGTAAGGTTGATGGTTTTTCCAATCAGAGGGTTTAGCTCTACAAACTCTTCCCCTACAGGTAAACGGTAGGTAACCGCACCATCAAGGGAAGCACTCATTTTCTTGAGTGTTCCTTTTGCTAATAAAGACATGACATTACTCGTTGTATTTTGATTATTATTTCGTCGACTCGAACGCCTTGTAAGCAGTCGCTACGGTTAACGATGATTATGCGATGAGTATAACAAATAGAGCCTCTATTTATACGCAATATTACTTGATTCATGCAGTGAATAATTGAGTGGAAATACGCCATCTAAATTATAGTATGACATTTTGTTAAGGTGTGATATAACGTTTTTAAGTCAATTGTTAGTATGCAATCTAATGATTAATTTTGCTTGTTTATATCGTCAAATCCCAACTATAGGGACCAAAAGCCGGAAGCTTAGATGTGAAGTGGATTCATAAAATTGTTATCTTTCTAGTTATCGCAACACTTGCCATTGTGCAGTATTACCAGGTAAGTGGAAATCGTGTGATAACAACAATTACTCCTGAACAATATGAATTTATCGCGACCAGCGATCAAGTTGATAGAGGAGTCAGTACCTCCCAATTATCCTATGAAAATGGGCAGTATATTCTCGATTGTGAGCTTAAAAAATCCGAATATCCGTGGCCTTACTGTGGGCTATCGATTCGTATTAGCCCAGATATAACCACTGGTCTTGACCTTTCGCAGTACCACACCTTTAGAGTCAATATTGATTACCATGCGAAGGCTGATTCTAGTGGTCGTCTGAGAACTTACCTACGCAACTATAATCCTGCTTATTCGGTGCCTGATGACGAATATACACATAAGTATAACGGGATGGAGTTTTCTCCAGGAATCGATGGTGGCGTGATAGAAATTCCGATCAAAAATTTGCAAGTCATGACGTGGTGGTTAGCGGATAACGAGGTTGCGTTAGAGCATTCAGCCCCCGAGTTTTCAAATGTGAACATGGTTGAGTTTGCTACTGCTTCTGGTGCTAAATTAGGTCACCATCGGATAATTATTCGAAGTATTGAGTTTGAGGGTTCGTATATTTCGGCTGAAAGCCTGTTCCTGATCTTGCTGTTTATCTGGGTGGGTACAGGCACTGTGTTTCTGCTTTCAGAATTACACCGCTCAAGAAAACGTATCGCGATCGCTGAAAAAAGACACCATCACTTAAAAAACGTCAATCGGGCATTGAGAGAGCAAAACTTCGAGTTTTCTGAAAAGGCTCATCGTGATGAATTGACAGGGATACTTAACCGACACGCGATTCGTGATTGGTTGAAAATGCAGTCGCAACAGGTGAAGCAAGGCCACGGCAAGTTAAGTATGCTCTACCTGGACATTGACTACTTTAAAAGTGTGAATGACAAATACGGACACCTGATGGGTGATCATATCTTGCGTGAATTCAGTATGGTGGTTGGCAGCTCTATCAGTGCGACGGACAAACTTGTACGTTGGGGTGGTGAAGAGTTTATTGTTTTTTGCCCTGAAACCGAAGCTGGCGAAGCGCAGAGAAAGGCAGAGAAAATCCGACTTTTGGTTAGCCAACATCTTTGGATTCATGGGGATTCTCTCACTTGCAGTATCGGCATTGCCGAGATGAAACAAGAGCGGGTGACAGAGACCATTGCCCGCGCTGATGAAGCCTTATATCAAGCGAAGCATTCAGGGCGAAATCAGGTGATCTTGAGCCACTAATCTGAAGTAGAGTTTATTGGTTTATAAGCCACACGTGCATATGTGACGTGTGGCATTTTTATGGCTCTTATCCCAATAGCTGACACAAAAAAGGTGGCGCGGGGCCACCAAAAGGGAAAAGCGTTTTTTGTTTTTAGATGCCCGTTTGGCTGATCTTATTAGTTAAATTGATCTTGCTAGTTAAACTGATCTTGTTAGCAGAGCGGGCATTTTTGTACTGGTTGAGCCGGGGGAAGCTGCAACCAGATTTTTTGAGAGGGGGCATTCCTGTAAACATTTATCTATAAGTATTTACCTATAAATATGTGTTTCTAAGCACTTGCCTGTAAAGCTTTCTCTATAAGCGTTAGTGCTTACCAGAAGATCCAAGCGAACAGAGTCAGAACTAGGATACAAACTAGGTTCAACACCATACCGACTCGCATCATTTCTTTTTGTTTGATATGACCAGAGCCAAATACAATCGCATTAGGTGGTGTCGCGACTGGTAGCATGAAGGCACAAGATGCGGCAATCGCAATCAGTGCAGATAAGATAACAGGTGACATACCCAGCGCTTCAGCAATGGTTGCAAATACAGGGACAAGCAATGCCGCACTCGCTGTGTTACTCGCAAACTCCGTTAGGAATACCACGAACGCTACTACGGCTAGAATCGTAAGAAGTATACCTGCTGTTTCTAAAAATCCGCTTAGTGAGTGTGCTAGGAATACGCTGGTTCCGGTCGCTTTCAGAATGTTACTTAAACAGATACCACCTCCGAACAGGATAAGTACACCCCAATCCGTTGTCTTCTCAACGTCTTTCCATTCCACGGCTCTAGAAGCGCCAAGCAGTACAATGGCGCCAATCGCTACCAAACTATCAAACTTAGAGAACCCGCCAATCATTGCGTTGATCGGCTTGCCGAATATCCAAAGCGTTACGGTTAAAAGGAAGATAGACAGTGTGATTTTCTTGCTGTTTGTCCACTCGACAGGTGCATGGTCTAACTCGAATTTGTGGTCAAGTTTTGGCTTAGTCATCACGTACAAAATAATCATCGTGATTGGCAGTAAGATCATTGAGATAGGTAGCCCAAGCGCCATCCATTCTGTGAAGCTCAAGCCAACTTCTGCCGCAGCAATGGCGTTTGGTGGGCTACCAACTAAAGTTGCGATACCACCGATTGAAGCACAGTAAGCGATACCCAATAGCACGAACACGTAGGTGTTTCGGTCTTCACTTTGGTCGACTTTGTTCATGATACCAAGAACAAGAGGGAGCATCATTGCTGTGGTGGCGGTGTTTGAGATCCACATGGATAAACCCGCACTCACACCGAACAACATGAACACGGCTACCGACATTCTGCCTTTTGCTATCAGCAATACTTTGTCAGCTATCGCTTTATCCAGCTCTTGCTTGTTCAGTGCGGCTGCCAACGCGAATCCGCCCATGAATAAGAATATGATGGGATTCGAAAAGTTAGCCAGTGCTGCGGGCGTGTTGAATACACCAAACAAGACAGCCAATAGGGGAACGAGCAAAGCGGTGATGCTGACGTGGATAGCTTCTGTTAACCATAGAATGGCAACGAACACGAGAATACTTAAACCCGTATTCACTTGCGCTTCGAATGGCAGGGAATTGAGCAAAACTGCAAATAGCGTGAAATTACCAATTAATATCATGCTGTTGCGGGTAAACAACCAGTGTTTCAGTGTAGTAACAAGTGCCGTCATAAGACGCTCCTTTTGTTTATCCTCGTTTTATTGGTGCACGACTTCGTTGAGCGGTGCTTATTATTTTCGAGGTATATAGACTTGATGTAGGGTCAGACTTTGTTGGGAGAATGTTACTCAAGTTAATAAAGGAGTGTTGGTGTGTTTTTGCTTAACAATGGGGAAGTGTGAGGCAACAAATTCAAAATGTGTAGTTTTCTACACATCGGTCTCTGCTGGTTCTAAAATAGGGCTTGCTGAAGGAGTTACAATCGGATTTTCAGTAGGGCTTGCTGTGGGGTCTGCTATAGGATTTACATTGGGGTCAGTAATAGGGCTAGGAATCGGCAATGATTCTGGTTTTGGACTGGGTTGGATCGGCTCTTTAGGGCCAAGGAATTTTGGCGTAGTACCAATAATATACAGATCAAGAAACGCTTTGGTACGTGCAAATACTTCACGTAAACGTATTGAGGTTCCCGAATGATGGGTTGGTCCTGAAACCGCCAAACACTGCGCATTAATATCATAAGAGTTAGCGATAAATAGCGCTCTTTCACAGTGGAACTTCTGAGTGATGATTAGGAAGTTATCGGTATCGAATATCTTTTTGGCGCGAACAATCGAATCTAGGGTTCTGAACCCCGCATAATCTAGATTGATGCGTTCATCGGGGACACCCGCTTTTAACAAGTCGCGTTTCATCGTCCACGGTTCATTGTAAGAGCGATGAGCGTTATCGCCACTCAGTAGAAATTGGTCCACTTTTTCACGCTCGAACAGCTCAATTGCCGCTTCGATTCGGTGCTTATAATAGTCGTTGAGTGTTCTACCTAAATATTTGCTTGTGCCAAGCACTACGGCGACCTCAAGCTCGGGCACTTCATCTATATCGTAGATGATGCGATCTTCTGCTTGCCATGAAACCCAATAATCGATCGCAATAACCGCAGCGCTGCCTACTAAGAACACGAGGAAAGCGCCAAACAGAAAACCTTGCAGTTTTTTGTAAGCTTTTAATAAGTGGCTACGGAAAATGTGAGAATCAAATTTCACTCTCGGTATGGTCCTTTGACTGAGCAATAATTTTTGAGTGCTCGATAATACCAAATAAAAATGAGAAAAATCAGTTAAAAAGACAAGACAGTGTAAAGAAAAAAGCCCCCGCAGTTGCAGAGGCTCTTGTAAGAGTAGTTAACGCTCTTTATTCCAAGCGCAGCACGTTTATTAGAATGCAGTACGCTTGTAGCGACGGTAAACCGGCTGCCAGAAGTGCTGGTCAATCGCTTGTTGTAGTGCTTCTTCAGTGATCTCTAGAGCAACACCTTGCTCAATCGCTTTTTTACCAACGGCAAAAGCAATCTTTTTAGATACGGTGTGGATCTCTTCCAATGGTGGAAGTAGAGCACCTGAGCCATTGATAGCAAGTGGGGAGCACGTTGCAAGTGCTCGGCTTGATTCCATTAGCATTTCGTCAGTGATGCGTGAAGCATTCACAGCCAACACACCAAGGCCAATACCTGGGAAGATGTAGCTGTTATTACACTGAGCGATTGGGTAAGTGGTGCCGTTGTGAACCACTGGCTCAAACGGGCTACCTGTCGCAACAAGCGCTTGGCCGTCAGTCCAACGAATAATGTCATTTGGTGTTGCTTCAACACGGCTTGTTGGGTTTGACAGTGGGAACACGATAGGGCGTTCGCAGTGTAGGTTCATCTCTTTGATGACTTCTTTGCTGAACAGACCCGGAGCACCAGATACGCCAACCAGAACCGTAGGTTTCGCGTGACGAACAACGTCTAGTAGAGAGAAACCAGTGCCGTCGCTTTCCCAATCTTTGGTGTTCGCGTTGGTTTGAACTAGACGCTGTTGGAAATCAAGCAGGTTTTGCATGCCTTCCTGTAGCAGACCCCAACGGTCAACCATGTAAACTTGAGAGCGTGCTTGTGCATCGCTGATACCTTCAGACACCATTTGAGCAATGATAGCTTCAGCAATACCACAACCTGCAGAACCCGCACCTAAGAAGGTGATGCGTTGGTCTGACAGTTTGCTGTTCGCTGCTTTACATGCTGCAAGTAGAGAACCAACCGTTACAGCGGCTGTACCTTGGATATCATCGTTGAAACAACAGAGGCGATCTTTGTAGCGTTCAAGCAGTGGCATTGCGTTCTTTTGTGCGAAATCTTCGAACTGAACTAATGCATCAGGCCAACGGCGTTGAACGGCTTGAATGAATTCTTCAACGAATGCATCGTAATCTGCACCTGTGATACGAGGGTGACGCCAGCCCATGTACATTGGGTCAGCAAGACGCTGCGGGTTGTTTGTACCCACATCGAGCACGATTGGTAGCATGTAAGCTGGGCTGATGCCGCCACAAGCTGTGTAAAGTGCTAGTTTACCAATTGGAATACCCATGCCACCGATACCTTGGTCTCCCAAACCAAGAATACGCTCACCATCCGTAACCACGATAACTTTAACGTTGTGGTTTGTCGCATTGTTCAGTAGGTCATCGATACGATCGCGGTTCGGGTATGAGATAAACAGACCACGGCCACGACGGTAAATATTTGAGAAGTTCTCACATGCTGCGCCAACTGTTGGCGTGTAAATGATAGGCATCATTTCAGAGATGTGGTTTTGAACTAAACGATAAAAAAGCGTTTCATTAGTGTCTTGGATGTTACGAAGGTAGATATGCTTATCCATATCACTTTCGAAGTTACAATATTGCTTGTATGCACGTCCTACTTGCTCTTGGATTGTTTCGGTTGTTTCCGGTAACAAGCCTTCAAGGTTGAAAGAACTGCGCTCTTCAGCAGAGAATGCGCTGCCTTTGTTTAGAAGAGGGGTACTTAGTAGAGCAGGACCAGCATAAGGGATATATAGAGGGCGTTTATCGTTGTTCATTAGATGCCTAATATGGGAGAAAGGGTAACCGAAAAATGATAACGGTTTAGTTATTCAATTGTAAATAGTTTCCCTCCGATCTTTGCAAACAAAATGATATTCTTACCCATGTCCCACACTTATCGAATTTTAGCAGCATAATTCGTTATACTTTGCTCACACTTTTTCGCGACGCCTCTTTTTTATGTCATTACTTCCCATCGATGCTTATCAAAACGTATTTCACGAACAAATCGCTAATTCTCACCTTGTCGTAGAAGCTGAAACCGGATCGGGTAAATCAACGCGCTTGCCAATTTGGGCTTGCCAACATGGGCGAGTGCTGGTGGTTGAACCAAGACGAATAGCTTGTACCTCATTAGCTAAATATCTCGCCCTACAATCGGGCGAAAAGCTTGGTGACAAAATTGGTTATGCGATCAAACTTGAGTCTGAATACAACGAGAAAACTAACGTTGTTTTTGTGACGCCCGGTATCGCGCTGCGTTGGCTATCTGAAGATGGGCTTGCTGGCTTTGATGCCATCGTAGTCGATGAATTTCATGAGAGGCGCTGGGACATTGATTTGCTGGTGGCGATTCTGAAACAAAAAGCGAGTCATCGTTTGGTGATCACTTCAGCAACCATTGAAGGTGAGCGCCTTGCTCATTATTTGGATGCGAATCGAATCAGTTGTGAAGGCCGAACTTATCAAGTTGCTATTGAACACCGAGCGAATGAGTCAAGAGCATTGCCCGATGTTCGACACCTAGAGCAACGCATTGCCGAAGAAGTGAATCACCAACTGATTGCATCTTCTGGTGACATGTTGGTTTTTCTGCCGGGTAAAAAAGAGATCGTGCAATGTGAACAAGCCTTGGCAAAAAATCCAGATATCCAAGTGGTGAAGTTGCATGCGTCAGTCAGTGATAAAGAGCGAGATTTAGCGTTATCGGGTCGTAATATCGATATCAATGCGAACGGTTATGGCCTAAGAAAGGTCATTCTTGCTACTAACGTTGCTGAAACCTCATTAACCATTCCTGACATTGGCGTGGTAATAGATTCAGGATTAGAAAGACGCACCGTTCAACGAAACGGAAGAACCACACTGATGCTTAAATCCATATCACGAGCGAGTGCCAAACAACGAGCTGGCCGCGCGGGTAGGGTGATGGATGGTGTCTGTGTTCGTCTATATGGTGAGCATGCGGCGTTAGAGTTAGTGACACCGCCTGAATTGCAGCGTGAAGAGCTGATCGAACCGATGTTGGCCGCGGCCTGTTGTGGCAACTCGATCGAGAGCTTATCTTTTCTTGATCCAATCCCTGAGAAGTCGTTAAACAGTGCTACTCAAACCTTGCTGACGATGGAAGCGATTAACGCCGAGCATCAAATTACCGAGCATGGCAAAAAGCTGTATCCGTTGCCGATTGATGCTTTGTATGCCGATATTGTTACTCGAATCAAAACCAAAGCATTAAAAGAAGCGATGGTCGATCTCACAGCTGCGTTGTCCGTTCCGGCTCGCTTGTATCAGTTACCGAACAATGCAGAACATTTGGAAGCACTCGCTCAGCAAGAAAAGGAAGGGTGTGATCTAAGCCTGTTGATTCAGATCGTTCGCGGTCGCGAGTATCCAAATCTAGAAATCGATCAGCAGGCATTGAATGAAGCACAGGGACTGGCTAAGCAAATGCGTGAGGTGTTTGAACTTCCTCAATTAGAAGTCGCGTCCCGTTTCCAGCGTATTGAACTGCTTAAGACTATTGTGCATTTGCATCCTGAGCTAGTGTTTGTGCGCAGGCTGAAGAGGAAAGAAGCCTTTGCTAATGGAGTTTTAGAGGTAGTACTCGGCCGTCAGAATCGTTTCCCGGACAATGCACAAGCGATGTTGGTGCTTGATACCCATAGTTTGCCGGGAAGAGGTGTTAAGCAAACACTGACCTTAGCGACGGTCACTGCACCTATTCCTTTGGATCTTATGATTGAAGCGGAGATGGGAGAGTGGGAGCAAGGTGAAACGATTGTGAATGATGACGGCGTCTATACTGGGATGGCGTTGGTGTATGCCGGCCGCACGATCACGACCAAGCTCGTGGCAGCGGAAGGGCAACTATCGTTAAAGCCGATCGTCGATCTTGTATCGAATGGGGTTCAACTTCCGGGTTTTGCACAAGCTCGCACTCAACAAATCAAACATTGGCAACTGTATGTGAAACTCGGTCTCGATGAACAAACCCAATACAAACCAGAAATTGAGAACATTAACTTTGAGCTATGGTTAATAGAGCAGCTTGAAGTGTTAGGTGTCACTGATGTGAGCGAATTGGAAATGTTCGACCATGCAGATATTCCATTCGATGGTATCCCTACTTGGCTCTATTCAGAGTTTTCGGAAAAGTACCCGTTTGCATTGAGCCTTGCCGACTTGCAACTCGAAGTCGAATACCTGCCGGCACGCAAGCTGATTTACGTTCATTATCAATCGGGCAGTCGAAAGTTATCGCCAAAACGTTGGGAGCTCCCGACATGGTCTGGCTGGCGTATCCAGTACAAAAAAGCGAGTCGGATAATTGATATCAAATAGATGGATTAGTTTTATCTCTAAAATATTAATCAAATAGGTGCATATATGTTTTTTCAGTACTTATTTTGTTACAAGTTTGATTTTTATATGCCTTTTTAACCAATCAAAAGGTCATAAAAGACTATTCTTCTATATCCTATTGCTATAACGAAAGAGTTGATAGATATTGAGTATATTGTGTTGTCAAAGTGTCGGGGGACATCATGGATAAACAGACAGAGACGCGTGTAGAGTTTGATTACACAACATTTCTTGGCGCCTCATGCAGTAAAAAATGGACTTTTCTGGAAGCACTAACCACGATTGCGCCAGTATTTAGTACTGTCTGGCGAGATAGCATTAAAGAGCTCGCAAGCCCTGAAGATCGTTTATGGCAGATGGCATTGAAATCGATGTCGACGCGTAAAAGTGATGAGTCAAACATTGTTACCTTACTCAAGCTAGCCAAGCTAGAGGGGATCAATGAACTCAAAGTTGCTATGCCATATTCTCTTGAAGAAGAGCAGATCGAGTACATTGAATCGCGCAGTCATTTGGTGATTGCCGAGAATACTGGAGAAGAGTTTACTATTAAGCTTTAATCTATCAGTATTGCTTAGAGCTTAGAGCTTAGAGCTTAGAGCTTAGAGCTTAGAGCTTAGAGCTTAGGAGCGAGCTCAAAGAATATTAAAAGTCGCACACGAAAAAGGGCCTCAATAATGATGAGGCCCTTTTAGTATCTGGAACTTGTGTTTACGAGCTTATTCGCTTTCTAGAATGCAATCAGTCAACTAGACCATAGTCAGTACGCAATACATCGATGATCTCTTGCTTAGGATTCTCACTCAGTACGATTTCCGCACCTGTAATCTTCGCCGCGATATCAAGGTAAGTACGTGACAGAGACATCAGTGAATCGAGAGGCAGCTCATTGTCACGAGCTAACGCTTCACGCTCTGGCATACGCTCTTTGTTCAAAAGAATATCAGCATCAGGGAAGTAGTTAAGCAGGAACTGGCGGAAACCTTCTTTTGAATTCTCAACGATGTTACCGTTATTGTATTCCTGAGCATCCCAAATGCGAGATGAATCCGGAGTACCGACTTCATCCATGTAGATAAGCTTTTCTTTGCCTTGAGCATCGTTCACATAGCCGAACTCAAATTTCGTATCGACAAAGGTTTGATCGACTTTTGCTAGCGCTTGGCTAATTACGTTGAAGCCTTCTTTTAGAAGTTTCTCGTAATGCGCAATGTCACTTGCTTGAGTAAAGTTGAACGCTGCGAAGTTATCTTCGATGTTGTTACGTGTGATGTTTACATCGTCAGCTTCTGGAACGCCAGGAATACCTTTCAAAATCCCTTTTGTAGAAGGCGTGATCAGTAGCTCAGGCAATTTCTTGTCTTTCTCAAGGCCTTCTGGCATCTCGATACCACAGAATTCGCGTTCGCCGTTTGCGTATGCACGCCACATTGAACCTGTGATGTATTGACGACAAATCGCTTCGATCATGACTGGGCGAGCTTTTTGTACAATCCATACGAACGGGTGAGGGATATCAAGAATATGACTGTCAGCAAGGCCGTTGTCTTTAAACAATTTGAACCAGTGGTTAGAGATAGCATTCAGAGCCGCTCCTTTACCTGGAACACCTTTTAGATTCCCTTCACCACGCCAGATACAATCAAATGCAGAGATACGGTCACTGATCACCATGATTGCTAAAGGCGCATCTGGTGCTACATCGTAGCCTTTCTCTTTAATTAGTCGTTGGCTATCTTCTTCAGTTAACCAGTAGACTGAGCGAACCTTGCCACTGTGGACTGGTTTATCAGTACGGATTGGTAGGTCATCATTTACGGCAAGAACTTGATCAGCAAGGCTCATTTAGACATTCCTATCTTTTATCAAACGTCATACAGAGAAGTGCGGTGTGCACATGATTAGACGGGCATTATACCCAATCTACTATTTGCTTCCAGAGAAAAAGCAAACGATTGCTAAATCTATTGATCAAATAAAAACCCCCGCCTAACTATTCGCTAGAAAATTGGCGAATTGTAGGCAGGGGAAGGCAGTATATTTGGACTGTGTTTTGGAGCTATGGATTTGAGCCAAAATGTTATTAAGTAAGGTGGTCTAGTGAATACGCTCTGAATTGGCATCAATAAAGAAGACTTCGCACTGAAAGCGCATTCCTAATGTTCTTAGGTATTGCTGACTGAATTGATCAATCGAAGCACTCGCAACAATCGCGCTCGCATTCTTAGATCGAATGGCTTTCTCGACGGTTTCTATTTCTGTCATTTGATTAGAGGCTTTCATGTGAATAACACGATCACAGCAAACATTATGTTGCTGCAGCTGTTTAGCCGATGGTCTTGGTGTTTGAGCCGTAAACAGTAACCACTGATGTTGATTGGACAGCAACGCCATTTTGGCAAACAACGCTTCTTCGTTTGAACTTTTTGTGTCACGAGAGACGGATGTAAATGCGCAGTGAGTTAGCGGGCTAGAGTGTTGTGCTTTAACGTGTGCTGGAATCATTTCGCTGTCCTTATATACATGCTGTATGTGTATACAGTATTTTTTATTGCTTATAAGATCAAGCGTTTTTTGAGGGATTATTGGACGATCTTGCTTGTGTATGGAGGTGGCTTTCATTTAAGTTGTTGAAAAAATTATAGAAATTAAATTTGAATGAATTTGTTGTTTTGTCTCATAAGTTGAAGAAATGTGAGCTTTATACAGGTGTACACAGTGGTTTTGACAGAAAAGTACTGTATACACCTGTGTAGAAGATAAGAAGATAAGAAGATAAGAAGATAAGAAGATAAGAAGATAAGAAGATAAGAAGATA
>NZ_JBGONU010000021.1:18738-77082 GCF_041439295.1 Vibrio sp. 1F253
TAAATCTCAGATACAAAAAAGCGCCTTAGGCGCTTTCTTATATTTCAACGGTGTTGCTTATCTCAATGTCGCTTGGGAGAGTTTTGCTCTCATTTCCATTTCACCAATATTGAACTGGCGAACATCAATGGTGGCCATATCATTGCACTCTTGACATGCATGATGACACTTACCATCTAGGTAGTCGTGCTTTTTAACTAGGCTTGGCTTTTTGCACCAATCACAAACGCCTTCTATTGTGAACATATTCTCTCCTCACCTGTTTAAGTCAGGTGTATTTTCGGCGCGAATTATGACACAAGTAAGACTCATTAGTTAATAGTTTGTTACCTGTTTTTGAGAGGGGGATCGATTGCAGTACTAATAAAATCGATATCTTTGCGACTTTGGAAATCGAGTTTACTTGGCTGTTTACGTTTTTGTAACACTCTTAAGGATGGTTTTTAGCGAATTGTTCAAACGTTTCATCTCTTCGTCACATCCGTAACCATCAGGGTGGTATATTTTGGATAGCTGTTTATATCGAATTTTAATGCTTTTTTGATTCGGAATTGAGCTAGGTGTATACCCAAATAGAGCGCAGGCTACTTGTAAATTGTTCAGGCTGTTGTCATTTTTCTGTTTTTTTAACTCATGGAACATCGTGTGCAGCTGACGTTTCTGCTGCTTAATAGTGAAGTCTTTCGAGCTAAGCTGTGCTTCAAGTGTCTGCTTTTGTTGCCCCAATTCACCCGATTTTAGAGCGTGTCTTCTTTTTGATATCACCAGAGTCATGATAATGCTGACAATTGAAATCAACACGGCTAAGGCTGTGCCAATTAGATAGTCTGAATACGTTAGGTTAGAACGTGTTACCAGCTCTCTAGAGGGCAGATAAGAAGGGGAGCTACTTGCTCGCTCTGGATTAGATAGCCTCTGATTCGTGCTGCTTTCAGCAATGACGTTGTCATTGAGCTTCTCAATCGAAGAGATCTGCTTGGCACGTTGCTGGTTGAATTGCGCTTCCAGAATACGGTTATAGCCATCTTCGGCTGTTGGATTGTTTTTTAAGGCCGCTTCATACCATAGCTGTGCTTCATCTAATGGTTTTAGGAGTTCTTCCTCAAGTGAGGATTCGTAGAGCTTTGCGACTTCGATAGGCGCGCGTTGGTTACCTTGTAAGGCTGATTTAATAAACCATTCTAAAGCTAGCTTGTTGCTTTGCTCTACACCTGAACCTGCCAAGTACCATTCACCTAGCCTAAATTGCGCATCTGCATTGCCGTTTTCTGCGGATTGCGAGTACCAATAAAATGCATCGTTGGTGCTCAAAGGGATATCATTACCTGATTCATAAGCTTGAGCTAGTTGGTATTGAGAAACTGGATCTTGAGGTTGAGATTCTATCGAGAATGCAACGTTGCTTTCTGCATGAACGATGTGTGCAGTAGAGAACTGTATTGTAGAAAAGATGAGGGTGAAAAATAGAGTTCTAAGAAGTGATGATGACAGAAAGTTGGATAGGATAAACAATAGATAAGTCTCGTAAAAAAGCCCAGAGTCGGTATATCAGTATGAATATGGCTAGTCGTGTGACTTTGAACAAGCAACACGACGATAAGCAACTATATAGAGGTTAATTCAATAGATAAAGACGAACTGGGCTTTAATCGTGCTACTTAAGCGGCAAGATTTGAATTTCTACGCGACGGTTACAAGCGCGACCTTGAGAGGTGTTGTTGTCACATAGAGGGTAACGCTCACCGTTACCTCGAGCAATGGCACGGCCTGCAGCAACGTCTTGAGAGATCAAGAATGCACGAACCGATTCAGCACGACGCTCAGAAAGAACTTGGTTAGAAGACTCGCTGCCTGTGCTGTCAGTGTGACCTTCGATCACTAGGCTAGTGTCTGGGTATTCAACTAAGATGCGCGCAACGCCGCGAAGTGTTTTGTGGATGCTTGATTCTAAAGCGTAAGAACCAGAATCGAAGCCAATGCCGTTCTCTAGGCGAAGTAGAAGTTGGTTCTCACCAACACGCTCTACTTGAACGCCTGAGTTCATGAGTTCTTCACGAAGTGCAGCTTCTTGCTGGTCAAAGTAGTAACCGATACCACCGCCGACAGCGGCGCCACCTGCCGCACCGATGAGTGCACGTTTGCGGCGGTCTTTAGAGTCGTCACCCGTAGCAGCACCAGCAACAGCACCTGCGATTGCACCAATTAAAGCACCTTGAGTTGCGGAATTAGTCTCAGATTCGCCAGTTGTAGCGTTTTGGCGTTGTGTCGCTTGACAGCCCGTTAGAGCAACAGTGAGTGCCAGGGCTAGTGTGATTTTTTTCAACGTATTTCTCCATCATGTACTTCTGTCAAACGCATGAATTACGAAAGACAACAATAAGTCCTATTGGTGGTTTTTATCAATACGCTGAAGCAATGTAAAGTGGCTTTATGATTTAGTTATTTTTTTAACGGCTTGAGTTCCGCCAACAGGTCGATTTACAGACAGTTTTCGACCTTTCTTCAAACCAACTTCATAGTCTGCGGTGAGGTTTTTCATCGCTTCTCTGAGTTGTTGTTTGAACGTTTCGCGGTCGATGTTTTGGAATTCTTTATCAATGTAGTTATTGATCTTGTTGTTTGACTCGTCGTCTGGGGTGATAACAGGCAGTTTTTCAAGCGCACCTTCTACCCAACCCGAAACGTAAGAGTTTACGCGACGTGTTACTTCTAGTGTCCCTGTTCCCGAGCCCGCAAAACTGTTTCTGAATTGGCCAGTGTGCTCATTCAGTTCGCGATAAATAATATCGAACGCAAAAGCCGCGAAGATAGCGCGATCGGCTTCACCAATGAATTCAACGCGTTTAAGGCCTTTGTGATTCAGTAACACGGCTTCTACGCCAAACTTGGTGTTAATACCACGAATAACACGCAGCAGTGTAGAGCTGATATTTGCAGGTAACAGGTGACTGGATTGAGTTTTTCCCATCTTGATAAATTCAATATCGTCCTTTTCGAGACCATATTTCAGCATCAAGTTATGCGCCATTTTTATCGCATTGGCAGCTTCATTGACGTTCGCAGAGTTTCCAAGCTCAAGACACTTGGCAATTTTCTTTAGGGCTTTTTTCTTATCCATCGACAACTTAATCATTACCGCAAATTTTTAAAAGTCCAACATTTTACATGTTTTGGCGAGTAACAGCAAAGTCAAAAGTCATTTGTAGGAATGTGGTGAACGATTATGGAAGATAAGGATATATGAAGGAAGTAGCGACTCCCGGACAAAACAAAACGCCATCAAGAGGATTGATGGCGTTAGTGACACGATTTTTAGGAAGTGCTAGAGCTTTCGCAAACTAGATTCCAAGTTCATCGAGTAAATCAGCTGCAGAATCGTTGCCTGAACTTTGCTCTGGCTGCTTTGGTTCTTGCATTTTTTTCTGAGTCGCTTCAAGAATACTGTCTGGGCATTCGTCTTCAGCGATTTCAAATTCCTCCAATTGGATGAATTCTGTTTTGTCCATTGCAAGCTCAAGGTAGAAAATGTTGTTGTCGGCAGTAGAGAAAGTAACACGACGAGCTTGCGGGCGATCTAAGTTAGTATCAACAGAAAGGTTCACTTGCTTGTTCAATGCCAGCATTTTCGGTTGGTTTTGTGTGATGTTAGTTTGCAGTTCTTTACGGATTTTGTTGGTAAAGTCGCCAACCAACTGGTTCATCAACTCACCTAATACATCACCTACTTCGTCTGAAGTATGAAGTACAGCGAGTTCGTCTTCAGGCATGCCCATATTACGCATGTAATTTGTGTAGATCTCTAGCGCTGCTTTCGACGTAAAATTGATAACAACAAGACCTGAAAACCCGCCGTCGAACAAGACGAAACAACCAAAATCTGGCTTAAGACTTGTCTTGTTGATCTTTTGAACCATGGCTGAGTAGGACACCTGTGAAGCCGTCGCTGAAGTAAGTACGTTTGAGACTGATTGGCATAGCTTAAGAAGAATATCTTCAGTTGTGACTGTTTTGCTTTTTTTCATTGTTATTTGCTCATGGAGATGTCGTAAAAAAGTTATCTACTATCTTACTACTGAATTAAGACGAAAGTGACTATTTCTCCATTCTTGCACCGAGATTCTTATTTGATCACCTTTTTATATGATCTTAATAGTAGTAAAGTGACGAAATTCAAAGAAAAATATTAAAAATCTCAGATAACCCAATGCTGATAGGATCAGCGAAGTAGGGGCAGGAAGCAAATGTTACCAAGACTTCAACTCAATGCTGATGTCGATCCAGTTGTCGTACGCTTTTTAGATGAACTAAAAACAGCGGGCTTTACTGGCGACATTGAATCTCAATATTCTAGCCGTTTGGCTGTGGCGACTGATAACAGTGTCTATCAGCAATTGCCGCAGGCAGTCATTCTCCCTAAAACAACTCAAGACGTTGTGTTGATCGGTAAAGTGGGTGCAAAATCTGCTTACGAACGCGTGACCTTTTCCCCTCGTGGCGGTGGCACCGGTACCAACGGACAGTCTTTAACAAAAGGCGTTGTGGTTGACCTGTCTCGTTATATGAACAAGGTTCTTGAGATTAACGAGCAAGAAGGCTGGGTAAGAGTTCAGTCAGGTATCGTTAAAGACCAATTGAACGATGCTGTGCGTCCGTATGGTTACTTTTTCTCTCCAGACCTTTCTACCAGTAACCGAGCAACCTTAGGTGGAATGATCAATACCGATGCTTCGGGCCAAGGGTCATTGAAGTACGGTAAAACGTCTGACCATGTGTTGTCGCTGCAAGCGGTCTTCGCAGATGGTTCATGTCTCGAATCCGATTTATCACACGGCTTACCTGCTGAAGGTGAATTTGCTCACCATGCCCTTGCAGTAACTGAAGCCGTTTGTCGAGATAAGCGCGCTCAAATTCTTAATAAATTCCCACCATTGAACCGCTTCTTAACTGGTTACGATTTAAAGAACGCAATCAACGAAGAAGACGATAGCTTTGACCTGACTCGTGTTCTATGTGGTGCAGAAGGTTCATTAGCATTCATCACTGAAGCAAAGCTGAACCTCACGCCGATTCCAAAAGCACGAACGTTGGTTAACGTGAAATACAACACGTTCGATTCTGCACTGCGTAATGCGCCGTTCATGGTAGAAGCGAAAGCGCTGTCTGTTGAAACCGTTGACTCAAGAGTATTGAACCTAGCGAAACAAGACATTGTTTGGCACACCGTGAGCGATTTGCTTATGGATGTTCCAAATAAAGAGATGCTTGGTATCAACATGGTTGAGTTTGCAGGCCAAGATGAAGCGGAAGTTGAACAACAAGTTCAAGCGCTGACCGCACAGCTTGAAAGCATGGTAGAAACTGAAGACGCGGGTGTGATTGGCTTCCAAGTGTGCAGTGATTTAGCGAGCATTGGCCGAATCTACAACATGCGTAAGAAAGCGGTAGGTCTATTAGGTGCGGCGAAAGGCCGAGCTAAGCCAGTCGCTTTTGCTGAAGATACCTGTGTACCACCAGAAAACTTGGCCGACTTCATCTCTGAATTTAGAGTATTACTCGATTCAAAAGAGTTGAACTACGGCATGTTTGGTCACGTGGATGCGGGCGTACTGCACGTTCGTCCTGCTTTAGATTTGTGTGATCCGATGCAAGAAGCATTGATGCATGAAGTCTCTGATGAAGTGGTTAAGCTGGTGGCTAAATACGGCGGCTTGATGTGGGGTGAACACGGTAAAGGCTTCCGTTCTGAGTATGGTCCTGACTTCTTTGGTGAAGAGCTGTTTACCGAATTAAGACGAGTTAAAGCGGCATTTGACCCGCATAACAAGATGAACCCAGGCAAGATCTGTACGCCGTTAGAAAGCGATGCTGAGTTGGTGAAAGTCACTGATACCAAGCGTGGTTTCTACGATCGTCAGATCGACGTACAAGTCCGTGATAGCTTCAAGCAAGCGATGGAATGTAATGGTAACGGCTTGTGTTTCAACTACGATACGAGTTCGCCAATGTGTCCTTCGATGAAAGTCACGGCTGACCGTCGTCATTCACCAAAGGGCCGTGCAGGCTTGGTTCGTGAATGGTTACGTCAGTTAACGGAACAAGGCGTCGATATTCTCGATTTAGAGCAAGAAGCGCTGAAGGACAATACTCCGATTAAAACCATGGTGGAACGTGTTCGTAACACGATGAACAAACGCCATGAGTACGATTTCTCGCATGAAGTTCATGAAGCGATGAACGGTTGTTTGGCGTGTAAAGCGTGTGCGAGCCAGTGTCCTATTAAAGTTGATGTTCCGAGCTTCCGTTCTCGATTCTTAAACATTTATTACTCACGCTACCAACGCCCTGCAAAAGACTATTTAGTCGCCAACATTGAAACCATGCTGCCGCTAATGGCGAAAGCGCCAAAGGTTGTTAACGCTGCCTTGGGTCAAAAATGGATACAAACCGCAACGGCGAAAACGGTCGGTTATGTTGATGCACCACTGATGTCGGTACCTACACTTAAAAATCGTCTGGCGAGCAAAGAGCTGCAACTGTTCGATCTACAGTATCTAGAAGGGCTCTCTTCTGATCAGAAGAAACAGCACGTGTTGATCGTTCAAGACCCGTTTACTAGCTTTTATGATGCCGAGGTGGTTGAAGACTTCGTTACCTTGGCTCAGAAGCTTGGCAAAACACCGGTGTTATTGCCGTTTAAACCAAATGGTAAAGCACTGCACATTAAAGGCTTCTTAAGCCGTTTTGCGCGTGAAGCGAAATCAACATCGGATTTCTTGTCAATGGTTGCTGATATCGGTATTCCTTTGGTGGGTGTTGATCCTGCTCTTGTGCTTTGTTACCGCGATGAATACGTTGAGATCTTGGCTGACAAACGTGGCGACTTTGATGTACTGACTGTGCATGAATGGTTAATGCCATCGTTGGGTGAGTTTGAAGCGCGCTCTGCAAATGAAGAGATGTGGTACTTGTTCGCTCACTGTACTGAGAAGACCAAAATGCCGAACGCTGAAAAAGAGTGGGGCGCTATCTTCAAACACTTTGGTGCTGCGTTAACCAGCGTTCCTGTCGGCTGTTGCGGCATGGCGGGCACCTTCGGGCATGAAGTCGATAAGCTACAAATGTCGAAAGATATATACGGTTTAAGCTGGAAGCCTCAAATGCAGGACTTACCAAAAGATCGTTGTTTGGTGACGGGTTATTCTTGCCGTAGCCAAGTGAAGCGTTTTGAAGGTGAGAAGCTTGCCCACCCATTACAAGCGCTAGCAAAAATTCTTTAATACATTTAGCCCAGCAATTGCTGGGCTTTTTTCTAAACTAACAAAGGAATGTTAATAAGGAAAAGTATGAAATTTCTAGAATTAAAAGTACCACCCGTTGCACTGTTCATTATTGTATTCGTAGCATCATACTTCTGCGCTCAGCAGTTGAGCCAAGGAACATTGGCACTGCCTTATCGAATGGTTGTGCTCGGTATCGGGATTGTCTTGAGTGGTGTTATTGGAATATCAGGCATATGGGAGTTTCGCAAACAGAAAACCACCGTTAATCCGATCAAAGTCGACACCGCTTCTGCAGTTGTGGACAGTGGAATCTTTGGCTACACGCGAAACCCAATGTATCTAGGGCTATTTATCCTACTGTTTTGTTTTGGCTACTTCTTCCAAAACCTGTTCAGTGTCTTACTCAGTTTTGTATTCGTAATCTACATGAATCAGTTCCAAATTAAGCCAGAAGAACGCGCTCTAGAGCAATTGTTCGGTGCGGAATATGTTGATTACAAACAAAAGGTTAGGCGCTGGATTTAGTTCTGACTTGAATACAGGCTTGAGTGACTTGATGTCATTAGTCATCGAAATGAAAAAGCCCAGCTTGTGATACCAAGCTGGGCTTTATTGATCTTGTCTCTAGCTATTTACATCAAGTGATGTAAATAAGAGTGCTGATTAAGCGGCAGCTGCGAACTGAGCTAGAAACATCTCTTTACGTTCGTTGAAGCGGTTTACTAGGTCGTCTACAGAAGCTTGGTCGTATGGCTTAAGACCACTTGCTACCATGCGCTTTACGCCTTTACCGACTACTTCACCGTCTTCTTTGAAATCAAAGTTCAGTGTCACGATGCCACGCTTGCCTTCAACATCAAAAGTCGCACCTGAGAATTCAACTTCTGGGTGAGATAGGTCTAGACGAGTAAATTCAACTTCCATGCTCTCGTAAATCACAAGAGGACGTTGGCAGTTGATCATCATTTGCTGTTCTTCCATAAGAGGAACCATGATATGTGGGAAGTTCATACCTGAAAACTTAACGTAATTTGTTACTACGTGCTCGATGAATGCTTGGTCGTGGCTCTTTTCACCTTCACAAGACATGTGTAGGTACTCTTTGCCTTTCTCGTCAACCAGTGAGCTTTCTTTCTCACACTTGTTGTCAACGCTTAGCGCAATACCGTTACCTACCATACCTGAAAAATCAAAACGCATTTTTTGGCTGATGCCTTCTTTTTGCAGAAGTACTGCAAACAAAAGATCGCCAGGCACGCAGAAGCGTTTGTTGTCTTCATCGTGAATTGGGTTGAAGTCAGCAGCTACTTTTTTAGCAAAGTGGCTAGCCTGTTCACGAGTGAATTGAAATTGATTGTCTTCAGTAGAAAAGTAAGGTGTCAGAAACATAGTATCGCTATTAGTCATCAAATCTGGCGGGGATTATAGCTAACTAACTTGGTTTTAATGGTCTATCCAGTTTACGAGGGCCGAAAAAGGAGGGAGATTGGTGAGCGGGACTTTTGGTGCCGTAAAAATAATAAAGGTCTAGAAAATCTAGACCTTTATTTATATAAGCTTATTTTTTATTAGGGAAGAACCACTTATCTAAGTAATCACTCATCGGTGCAAAAGCAAGGTTTGCGTAGTTAAATGGGTAATTAGCGGTTGTTGTTTCACCACTTGCGATTTTACCGACCGCAGTAAAGCCTTTTGGCTGGTTTGCGTCTTTCAGCTCATTCGGGAACTTACCGTTAGCAGGGTTCACTTTGTATTCGTAAACCAATCCTAAAAATGCGCCGGGGTTGAGGTTCTTTTTGATAGTATGGACTGAGTCTAATTTGCCATTCGAAATGTCATCACCATCGTCATTAATACTTGTACCATTACTTGAGAGACATTTGCTTGGAGTACCATCAATACGATCTGCACCTAACTGCCCGTTGCCGTAGTTACATTCATCGTATTTTAGATAACCTAAAGCTTGTGTACCTGTTCCTATTTTCTTATTGATGAGAGTTTTGAAGCCATCGTAGCTTTTGGCCAATTCAGCACCAATGGCTGTATTGTTGTCACCATCAACGTAGTAATCGAAAACTTGCAGTAGTTTTTGATATGTCGTGGTGCTTTTTGTTTCATCTACGCCTGACAGGTCAGTATAAATAAGCTCTAAACCATTGATGTTAGCGGTGCTCGCATACATATTTTGCGCAAGTGCAAGCACGAACTTACCATGAGCTGTAGAAGGATCTGGTTCTCCTTCTGTTATGCCAATGAGTATTTTTTCTGGCTAAACTGTTTTCTCACATCATCATGAGCCCATTTAAGCAAATTTTCGACTTGCAGTTTTACGGTATCTTGCTGAACTTGAGTAATGTTTGGACCAATCGGCAGAATGTAAATACCTTTTTCAAAAGCACAGTTTGGCACTTCAGCAGCAGTTGAACAGTTTTTAATGCTGGTATAGGTCGCGACTTTCGTTAACGTAGGAGTCGTAGGAGTCGTTGGAGTCGTAGGAGTCGTTGGAGTCGTTGGAGTCGTTGGAGTCGTTGGAGTTGTTGGTTTTGCTGGTGCTTTATTGCTTGAGTCTGATCCACAGCCGGCTAAGAATAAGGTGCTGATAAGGGCTGTTGTAAGCAGGATTGGGGATTTTTTTGTTATCATTGGTAATGAACTTTCCGACGGTGAGTGATGATTTTTCGGATAGTATCACTCCTATCAATAAGTGTATTCATTTTTTATGGACAAGTGGGCTGTAACGAGAGTACAGCCCAGTATACGGAAAGTACTAAAAACTTGACAGTGTTCCTTCTGGCATTAGGTGGTTATGAACGGATAACTTGAGTAACAGGTTAGCTTGTTCAATATCTGGAGCAAAATATCTGTCTTTATCGTAGAAGCTCACTTTCTCACGCAAAATCTGCTTCGCTTCTTCCACACGAGGGGAAGATAGATTCGGAGCGCGGAAGTCTAGCCCTTGTGCCGCGGCTAAATATTCTACTGCCAATATCCCACGGGTGTTTTCAGCCATGTATCTAAGCCTACGAGCGGCAAAGGTGGCCATTGATACGTGGTCTTCTTGGTTGGCAGAAGTAGGTAGGCTGTCTATTGACGCCGGATGAGCCAAGGTTTTGTTCTCACTTGCCAATGCTGCAGAGGTAACCTGAGCAATCATAAAGCCAGAGTTCACGCCGCCGTTATCGACCAAGAAAGGTGGAAGTTTGCTTAGTGCGCTATCGATTAGCAGTGCCATTCTTCGTTCTGACAAGCTACCTATCTCAGCGATTGCTAGTGCCAGGTTATCGGCTGCCATTGCGACGGGCTCTGCGTGGAAGTTACCACCTGAAATGATGTCGCCATCGTCAGCGAAAACAAGCGGGTTGTCGGATACGGCATTTGCTTCAATCGTTAAGGTCTCTGCTGAGTTACGAATCTGCTGTAAACAAGCACCCATCACTTGAGGCTGACAACGCAGTGAGTAAGGATCTTGAACCTTTTCACAACAAGTATGTGATTCACCAATCTCGCTCTTTTGATCAAGCATATGGCGGTAAGCAAGTGCTGCATCCATTTGGCCACGATGACCACGAACGCGATGAATACGCGGATCAAACGGACGACGGCTACCCAGCGCGGCTTCTACAGACATTGCACCACACACGGTTGCAGACGCGAATAAGTCTTCAGCTGCGAACAGACCTTCTAGTGCAAAGGCTGTCGATGCTTGTGTGCCGTTTAACAGCGCCAGACCTTCTTTAGGTGCTAGCGTTATAGGCTCCAAGCCTGCGATCTGCATTGCTTCTAAGCCAGTGATGATCTTGCCGTTGTGGCGTGCTTGGCCTTCACCTAGCAGTACCGTACTCATGTGGGCGAGGGGAGCAAGATCTCCTGAAGCACCCACAGATCCTTTTTGTGGAACACATGGGTAAACCTGTGCGTTCACAAGATCGATAAGGGCATTAATCACTTTGAGGCGGATACCAGAGTAACCGCGAGACAAGCTGTTAATCTTTAACACCATCATCAAGCGAACAGTTTCATCAGACATGAATTTACCAATGCCCGCCGCGTGAGAAAGCACGATACTTTTCTGTAGTACTTCTAAATCCTCAGGGGCGATTTTGGTATTTGCTAACAAGCCAAAACCCGTGTTGATGCCATACACAGTGCGATCTTCAGCAATCACTTGTTCGACAACGTGCATGCTCGCTTCTATATCAGGAATCGCTGCAGGATCGAGAGATAAATTCACAGGGCTACGGCTAATCTTACGCAGTTCAGGCAGGCCTAGAAGTCCTGGCTTAAGTAATAAATTCAACATGTTTTCTCCAGACATTAAAGGCGACGAAGTTCTTCGTTTAGCATAGGTAAATCAAGCTTCTGCTCTTTAGCACACTGCTTGGCAATATCGTAACCCGCATCAGCATGACGCATAACGCCAGTAGCCGGATCATTGTGAAGTACACGAGCAATACGTTGTGATGCATCTTCGCTACCGTCACAACAAATCACCATACCTGAGTGTTGTGAGAAGCCCATGCCAACGCCGCCGCCATGGTGCAGAGAAACCCATGTTGCGCCACCAGCTGTGTTCAGAAGGGCATTCAAAAGAGGCCAATCAGAAACTGCATCAGAGCCATCCATCATGCCTTCTGTTTCGCGGTTCGGGCTTGCTACTGAGCCCGAATCTAGGTGGTCACGACCGATAACAACTGGTGCTTTCAGTTCGCCATTTTTCACCATTTCATTGAATGCTTGTCCTAAACGTTCACGATCTTTCAATCCAACCCAACAGATACGAGCTGGTAGGCCTTGGAACTGAATGCGTTCACGCGCCATATCTAGCCAGTTATGTAGATGTGGGTTGTCAGGAATCAGTTCTTTTACTTTTTGGTCTGTTTTGTAGATGTCTTCTGGGTCGCCAGAAAGGGCAGCCCAACGGAACGGACCGATGCCTTCACAGAATAAAGGACGAATATAAGCAGGAACGAAACCTGGGAAATCAAATGCGTTTTCTACGCCTTCTTCCAGTGCCATTTGGCGAATGTTGTTGCCGTAATCTACGGTCGCAGCGCCACGGTACTGAAGATCTAGCATAGCTTGTACTTGAATCGCCATTGATTGCTTAGCGGCTTTCACTACTTTCGCTTCATCAACTAAACGTTCTTGTGCTGCTTTCTCCATCGTCCAACCTTGAGGCAAGTAGCCGTTCAACGGATCGTGGGCAGAGGTTTGGTCTGTCACGACGTCAGGCGTGATATTGCGTTCAACTAACTCTGGGAATACATCTGCTGCGTTACCAAGCAAGCCAACAGAGATTGGTGTGTCTGACTCTTTAATCATCTCCATCGCTTCATCTATGCTAGTGGCTTTTTTGTCTACATAGCCTGTACGCAAGCGGTAATCGATTCGTGATTCATCACATTCAACCGCGATCATTGAGAAGCCAGCCATAGTTGCAGCAAGAGGTTGAGCACCACCCATGCCGCCAAGACCACCCGTTAAAACCCACTTGCCGTTTGCTTCGCCTTGAAAGTGCTTCTTCGCGATAGCAACAAACGTTTCATAAGTGCCTTGGACGATGCCTTGTGAGCCAATGTAAATCCAGCTGCCGGCAGTCATTTGGCCATACATCATCAAGCCTTCTTTATCGAGCTCGTTGAAGTGCTCCCAGTTAGCCCAGTGTGGAACAAGGTTAGAGTTCGCGATCAGTACGCGAGGTGCGTTTTTATGAGTCGGGAACACGCCCACAGGTTTACCTGATTGAACAAGTAACGTTTGGTCGTCTTCTAAACGCTCTAATACTTCAACAATCTTGTCATAACATTTCCAATCACGCGCCGCGCGACCGATACCGCCATACACAACCAGTGCATGTGGGTGTTCTGCCACATCAGGGTCTAGGTTGTTCATCAGCATACGCAGTGGTGCTTCTGTTAACCAAGATTTAGCGCGCAAAGTGGTGCCATGAGGTGCGCGAATTTCGCGAGTCGTGTCGAGACGAGGGTCACTGTTGTGGTGTTCCGTCATTTTGGAATTCCTTCTGTTTCACGTTATATCGTTGTAGTTGTAGTTGTAGTTGTAGTTGTAGTTATCGGTATAGCTGGATTAGTTGCTGGCCATTGCACTGGCTATATCCCAACACAAACGTGCCGCCAATCGAGCCGTTTGGCCATCGACGTCGTAGTCTGGGTTGTATTCCGCAATGTCCGCGATAATGAGTTTTTCACTGTGTTGGAAAATCTGTTCTAGAAAAGGAGCGAGTGCTTCATAGCTCACGCCTCTTGCCGCTGGTGCACTTACGCCCGGCGCAGTCGCTGCGGGGAATACATCGAGATCAATGGTGAGATAGAGGTAATCACACTCAGCGATGAATTTTTGCAACTTAACCAGTTGGGCAACTTGGTTCACTTGGGTCATGTTGCGGTCGTGTTCATACCAAACGCCCAGTTGGTCGGCTTTGTTAAACAGCGCTTTGGTATTGCTGGCAGCACTCACACCAAGACAAGCGTAATGAAACGGCCACTGATGCTTGTGGCAGTAATCGCTGATCTGGTTAAAAGGCGTGCCTGAGCTCGGTTTAACGTCAGCGATGTTGCTTTCAAATTCACGAAGATCAAAATGAGCATCAAAGTTAACGATGCCTATTTTAGGTTTGTGTACTGGCTGATCTTTATCAAGGAGTTCCGTTTGTTGTAAATGCTCAGCGAGACCTTGGAAAGATGCCCAAGCCACTTCATGACCGCCGCCAAGGGTAATCACTTTGTTGGTTGATAAAGCACAGGCAATAACCGAAGCACACTGTTTTTGACTGACTTCAAGTTGACCATCATGGCACTCGATATCACCAAGATCCGCGATGTGCGCGTCACTGTGCCAAGCCATATTAGCCAACGCTTGACGAATCAGGTTAGGTGCTTGCTTCGCGCCCACTCGACCTTTGTTTCTTGACACGCCTGCATCGCTGGCAAAGCCTACCAAAGCGATAGCGCCATCAGTAAGCTCGTTACTTAAATTACTATGTTGTACTTGTTTGGTAATGTGATGTACGCGTGTGCCGAGTGCGCCATCTTCAAGATCATTACGTCCCGTCCACACGAAGTTATGTACGGCTTCTGAGTTCTTTTGAATGCCGTTGGAATTAGATTGAGTCATGACACACCGCGCCATTAACGATGCGTTTATGAAGATGAGGAACACCGACTTGATAGCTTAGATCGGCAGGGTGCTCGATATTCCAGATAGCTAAATCAGCGGCATAACCAACTTCAATTTTGCCTTTAGTTTGTGAGTCGTCAATGGCAGCCGCAGCATGACAAGTCACACCGCGCAGCGCCTCTTCAGGCGTCGTGCCAAATAAGGTGCAGCTCATGTTCATCATCAGCGTTAAATCAGCAAAGGGAGACGTGCCGGGGTTTAAGTCGGTCGCGATCGCCATTGGAATGTTGTGTTCACGAAGTAGGGCGACTGGCGGTTGTTGAGTCTCTTTCAAGAAATAGAAAGCACCGGGTAGCAAAGTCGCAACTGTGCCTGATTCCGCCAGTGCCTTTACACCAGCTTCATCAAGGTACTCAACATGGTCGACAGAGAGTGCACCGTATTTCGCTGCAAGTGCACTGCCACCCATATTAGAAAGTTGTTCTGTGTGGCCTTTAATTGCCAGCCCATGTGCTTTGGCAGTTGCAAATACACGTTCGGTTTGTTCAAGGTTGAAGCCGATAGATTCACAGAACACGTCAACCGCATCGGCGAGCCCTTTCTCTGCAGCTTTAGGAATGATCTCTTGGCAAACCAGATCGATATAGCTGTCCGGTTGTTCTTTATATTCAGGTGGCACAGCATGCGCTGCAAGGAGAGTGGTGGTGATCTTAATTCGGCGATGATTCTCTAACGCTTTAGCTGCGCGTAACATCTTGAGCTCATCTTCAAGTGTTAAACCATAGCCAGATTTTACTTCGATGCTGGTTACGCCACTTCTTAGTAGGCCATCAAGTCTCGGTAATGCCATTTCAACCAGTTCGGATTCTTGT
Organism: Vibrio sp. 1F253; assembly: GCF_041439295.1. Taxonomy (NCBI): domain Bacteria; kingdom Pseudomonadati; phylum Pseudomonadota; class Gammaproteobacteria; order Vibrionales; family Vibrionaceae; genus Vibrio; species Vibrio sp. 1F253. The sequence continues at coordinate 34,028 of NZ_JBGONU010000021.1, forward strand.
GCTGCGCGGGTCGCGGTTACTGTCGCTAGAATGCCGCCGCCTTGCTTTGCGATGTCGGTGTAAGAGACACCATTCAAACGCTGCTCAAATTCGTTGGCGCGATTACCTGCAAATACAAGGTGAGTGTGGCAATCAATCAGCCCAGGGGTGACTAACTTGTTTTTGCAATCATAGGTGATGTAATCCAAAGAACCATCAATACTTACTTGTTCTAACTCAGAAGCAAGTACGCCTTGGTTTGAACAAGAGATGGACACGATTTTACCGCTTTCGATAACGATATCTTGAGGGGAAGAGGGCTGATAGCCATCGGCTCCCGAACTCATGGAGACCACTCGTGCGTTTTTGAGGATCAAATTCATAATCACCTAGATCTTTGCTAAATATTAAATGTATATACAAATAAATAGGCTAAACGCTGACCCGAATCAAGTTGATGTTGCAAAAATGTGATCGGCGATCAGGATGATGTTCTTTAATCTAGAAGTATCTTGGAGCTTAATTTGTACTTAGAGCCAGGATGGTAGAGCAATGCAAAGCTGATTAGGCGCTCTTTGCTCCATGTTCTTCTATTCAAAAGTAGGCAAGGCTCTGATTCAGAAAGCTTTAGTGACGTTCTGATCTGTAAGTCTGGAATAATGGCTTCAACCGTATGCTCGATAGCACTCAACGGGCAGCTTTTTGAAAGGTATTCGTTGGGTGTCGAGGTTGAAAAGTCTTGCTCTAGATATTTTGGAGCGGCTTGAGAATTCACCCAGCGTGCTTCCAATTGAATCGGTGTGTTGTCAGCAAAGTGGATGATTTCACTATAGAATACTTCGGCATTGATCATGACACCTAACCGTGTGGCGGTGCTTTCATCAGCCTTGATGCTCTTGTGCTTGATAACTTGACTAGCATACGTTTGGCCTCGGTCTTTGATCTCTTGCGCGATGTTGTTGATATCAAGCAGAGGAGATTGCGCTTTTTCGTCAGGCTCACAAACAAAAGTACCTAGCCTTGGCTTCCTGATGAGTTTGCCTTCAGACACCAGATCTCGAATTGCTTTATTCACTGTCATTCGACTCACATTGAACTGCTCGGTGAGTTCAAGCTCTGTGGTTATCTGGTAACCCACTGGCCAGTGACCACTGGTGATATTGTCGTCTATGAACTGTTTTATCTGAAGGTAGAGCGGCGCTTTCGACATAATGAAACCTTATTTGACTATACAAATAGAGTAGCGGAATTTTTCACGATTTCAACATTTCCTCAGGCAATGTGACTTTATTCAACATAGATGGGGCAAATTGCTTGATTCTGTGAGGTAAGTGTCGCAAATTGTCACGCAATAACTATTCGCAAATCAGATAATTAGAAAGGGAAATAATATGTTTAAGAAATTAAAGGCCTCGTTGGGCATCGGTGCAGCAAAGGTTGATACCGTCTTAGATAATATTGAAGTTTTCCAAGGTGGAGAGTTGTCTGGCAATGTACACATTGTTGGCGGCGACGTTGAGCAACAAATTGACCTGATCAACTTAGTTCTCAACACAGAAGTAAAAGTCGAAACGGAAGATAGCACCAGCTACGAAACCTTTTCATTAGGTCGTATTCAAGCCGTAGAGCCTTTCGTGATCCAACCGGGTGAAACCAAATTGGTGCCATTCCGTCTTAAGTTAAATGATGAAACGCCAGTCACCGCGTTGAACGCGCAAATGAATCAATGTCACGTGTGGGTTGAAACCAACCTAGATATCGGCTTTGCGATTGATCCTAAAGACCGCGACTTCATCTCCGTACACCCATTGCCAACAGTTGCTAAAATCATCCAAGGCGTAGAAGCATCGGGAATGGCAATGGTGAAAGCTGATGTAGAGAAGGGCTTCTTGAAAGGCAACAGCTTTGCTTCTCGCTCTGGTTGTTACCAAGAGATTGAATTTCGTAGCGGCGGCTTTATGAATAATAAAGAGATCGAGCTGTCATTCATCGTTGAAGGCTCAATGGTTCACTGCCTAGCAGAAATCGACCGCTCAATGAGCTTCCGTGGCGACCAATATATCTCATTCAGCTTGCCAGCTAACGCAGCCGACTCAGACATTCGCAACGCTGTATCAAGAATCATGAGTACGTAGTTAACTCTCTGTTAGTAGTCGCTCTGTCGATTAATAGAGATAAGACAATACAACTTCTAAAGCCGAGCTTAACCGTTCGGCTTTTTTGTTTGTAAATAAAGACAAAGAATCAATCATTGAACGTTAGCTTAGGGTGTTAGAAGGCCCTGTATAGAAGAGACATTTAAGTTATGTAGTTTTTGTGGCGCTATGGGACTAACATTGTCATTTCATATAATTTCGTTACAATGTTCGGCTACTCACAAATGGGGCATCTGTATTTGCTTCTATGTGGGTATCTTTATTATGCATATATCTCCGATCAACATACTTGTTGGTTGAAAAACATATATTAAACATTTTCATGTGTTGCTTGGTGTGCCTCAACCCCCGAAATTCTTTCCTTATAGCTACTTTCATTATTTATTCATATATTTCCAAAGAACATTTTCAATACAGTAACTTAAGCCTGATTTCGTTCTTTAAGAGGTTTGTTAGGCTTCATCATAAATTACTATAATACATTTGAATTCATATTCTTTTTGTACCAAATTTGTACCAAATATTCTCGATATACTTGGTATAAATAAATGGCAATTACGGATGCTTGGCTAAGATCAAAACAAGGTAAGTCTTATCAAGGACCACCGGAAGTCACCCATAGGAATGGGTTAGGTGTGCGTGTGAGTCCGAAAGGTAAAGTGACTTGGATTTACCGAGTTATTTATCTCGGTAAATCCATTAAAATGAAGCTAGGTGAATACCCAGCAATGAAAATGCGTGAGGCAATATGTGAGCGTGAAAAGAAAGCTGAGTTAGTTTTATTAGGTATTGATCCAAGAACAGGCATAAACCCTTCAAATGAAGCTCTACCAAGTACAGTGGACGATGTTGTTGACTATTGGATTAAAAACCACGCTAAAGATAACGTCAAGCAGTGGAAAGCGCTAGAGAAGATGTTTAGAAGCGATATCAGCCCATACTTAGGTCAGCGACAAGCAAAGCACTTAGAGCTTTTTGACTTCATGCCCGTCTTTCAAAAAGCGAAAAAGCGTGTCAGTGCAAAGCATTCAGCGAATTTAATGTCGCGCTTCAAACAAGTTTTATCTTATTCTGTTCGTCATGGCTTGCTCAAATACAATGTGCTTTCGGAAGTAAAGAAAGCGGATGTCGGTGTACCTACAGACACAAAAAAGAGTAAACAGACAGAAGCTGGCGTTAAAGCCTTGTGGAAAGCAGTTGACGATATCTACATTCATGAAAGTAACAAAAATTTCTTACGTCTAATGATGATATTTGCCAACCGAAGTAATGAGCTACGTTTAGCGAAGAAACAAGATTTTGATTTAGAAGAACTTGTCTGGACAGTTCCGGCAGAAAACAATAAAATCCGCAAAAAGCAGGGTGGGGCTATTCGACGCGCAATTTCACCCTTGGCAGAAGAAGTGATTCGCAATCAATTTGCTATTTATCCTGATCTTGAAATTATGTTTCCTCCCGTAAAAGTGGAAGCTGATAGGCCAATGTCTGACAACCAGCCTGTAGAGTTTGGTCGTAAATTGGCTGATGCGATAGAGGCAGCAGGTTTTCCTAGAACAACCAATCACGATATGCGTCGAACCGCACGTAACATGTGGGAAGCTATAGGCGTGCCATTTCATGTTGCTGAAACCATGTTAGGCCATAAAGTACATAATGGTGTGCAGAGTCATTATTTAGATTATGACTACTTAGAAGAGCAAAGAGATGCCTATAAAACTTGGAGTGCTGTTTTAATCGGCCGAGGGAAATAGTTTGTATCACCAATTATAATAGACATAGAGTCAAGCGATTAGTCTACACTTGAATTAATACCTTGATTACTAATTGTTGCGAATGTAACTATCAACATAAATTGAGTTGAGCAGATAGAAACATCATCAGCTTAATTTGTGGTACTCACACCCTTCTAGATAATTCATTATAAGAAAGGAGTCAGAAGACTTTGAGTGATTTTAAATGAAAAAAGAAATAAATAAGTTTGAACTTTCAACCAACAGAACCATTACTGAAATTCATCAGCACTTTATCAAGGCAAATAATGACCAAAGTCTCAATACAATGTTCGATGGCCTTCAAAAAAAACTAGGTAAAATTGACTGCTCGGAAAAAGAGAGGGTATTCCTTTTTAATAATATTTACATTGCATACGGTAGGAGGCAAGAGGACTTTGACGGTAGAGGGAAGACTTTTGAATCCCATTCCTCAAGTAGAATCGAAAGTATAATGAAGAACCAATCTAATCTTTCACCTGAAGACTTGTTAGGTGAGGCTCTACGAGCTTTGGAATAAATGAGGCTCTTGCATCCGACAATTGAAATTATGCACAAGGTACTATGCTATCATTCGACCCTATTAAATTAGCTAAAGTTAAAATTTGTCCAGAGGCTTGTCTGCATGAGTGTGATTGGTTCAGTTAGATGAGAAACTTATTTTTAGGTCGAAAGCTCTAATCAATCCATAGAACTAGCATTTAGCTCTCCTTTTATTTTTATCCCAAGGCCAGATTGTATCGCCACATCGGCTCTTGGAGCTATTAATCTATGATTAGTTACTGTGAAATTCGAAAACCAGCCTCTTCTCCTAGCTTTTAAATTTACTTAAAGGAGAGATTATCCCCTAGTCTCCGTCGCCATAAAAGACCATTTAACTTCATGGATCAAAATCGCAGTTAAAATGCAGCTCCCACCGAGCATCTGCATCGAGGTTACCAGTTGCCCAAGAAATATAAAGCCAAAAATTAAAGCGAAGATTGGCTCTGATAACTCGACCAACTGTACGGTCTGACTTTTCAGAAGAGTTAAAGACTTGGTGGTGCACCAAAAACCACCAATGGTCGGGAGTAAGGCCAAAAGCGTTAATGTGAGCCACGCGCCAGCATCAATGCCCACAAGACCAGAAAGACCAGAGATGGAAAATGGAATAAACAGATATATCAAACCAAACAGCAACAATCCGCCTACAGGAATGAGACCACCACCAATGTTTAGTTTTTTATTCAAGACCAAAAAACAACCGTAACCAACACCAGCCAGTACCGCGTAAATAAAGCCGATGTCCACAGATGCTTTAGTGTGTTCGTTCTCCATAAAAATCAGATACAAGCCTAAAACGGCAAACAGAATTGAAACCCATTCTTTCTGTGTCAGATTTCTATGTTCAAATATTGCATTGGCAACAAAAGTTACTAGAGTTGAAACGCCAAATAGCAGAAATACAACCACAGCAACATTCAGGGTTTCATACGCAGCAGTTTCAAAGCAATACAACATGAAAAAACCAAAGAAGCTGCAGATGAGGAGTGCTTTCCATTTTTCTTTCAGATAAGCCAGCAATGTGTTAAATTTTCGTGTCGCGATTAGGACGGTGATAATAATAAAAAATGCGACAACGCATTTATAAAACGCAACTGCTTCGGGTGGAATTCCCGATTGAAATAAATTGACACTTAAAATACCAACCAGCCCATTAAAAAATGCAGCTAATAGTGCCAGCATGACACCGAACCAATGTTTCTTATCCATTAAATTTTCTTTCCTTGTTAGTGGGGTTATTGTAAAGCTTACCAAAGACATAGAGAGATCAAAGGCGTCCCGACTTTTAAGAGGCCGACACATTTAGCCACTGAACCCGCCATAAAATCCTATTAATCTCATTTCGATGGCTTTCAAAGATTATTTATGTGAGTCCTTAATTCTAGCGAAACATAAGTTAGAACACAGAACAATTTTTAAATCTTATGATTTTCAATAATATATCTAAAGAAAGTTTTATTCTCCTTTTTAGATGATGAAAAAATACCCCCAAATGAATCATTTAAAATTTTATATTCAAGGTTTTTCATCATCACATCATGGGCTTTGTTAACATTCCAGTAAGGAATATCAGCTCTTAAATGATGTGTTAAGTGGTAATTTTCATTATGTATCCCAGTTAGGTAGTTTTCTATATCCCCCCCAAACCTATTCCTAGTTTTATATAGTTCATTTTTATTTCCAATTATTGGATAATGCTCTGATAATTCAATGAACCACCCAATTAAAGGGAAGGTTGTTAGTAGTGGTATGATCCAATAAAAAATAACGATATCAATAAAGGAAAAATAATATGAAAAGCTTATAATTAACACCCAATATAAAAGAATACGCTTTGATTCTTTATCATTGATTTTACCAAGTCTATATTTTAATAGGTAAGATAGAAATAGAGGGGACTTACTTAAAAAAAACGGAAGAAAAAAATGCTTAACTATTAACTCTCTTTTGCTATTTGCATCAAAGATACCAGAGTTTCTATACATCTCATAGTCGGGGTCCCTTTCTTTATCTCCAAGGAAGTTATGGTGATTAATAACATGACTTCTAACATACGTAGAAAAAGATTGAAATATTAGATATCCAGAGAAATATTTACCCAGTAAGTCATTTAATTTTTTATTCTTACATAAAACTCTATGAGCTGAATCATGTAAAATTGTTGCTAAGGCTCTTTGTCTTGTTCCAATAAACAGTATTGCTAGTATATATATGACTAAGTTTTCCATGGATAGAGAAATTAATATCGCCGACGAGATTTCAAGGTAATCTTTACTTAAACCAAGTAAGCCTCGATAATTGTTTGAATTAGATAAATAACTTAGTTCCTTATTGATTTCCTCAGAGAACATTTAAAACTTCCTCACACTTATATTCGATTTAGCTCTACCTTGACAAAGTAATCTGTACTTCCCGTTTTTTTCTAGGCCTAGAAGTTCCAAGAACTCAAACTCTGCAGTGCTCAGCCTACCTAGATCGCCATCAATTATTTCTACTAGACATCTTCCACACTTCCCTTTCAAGCAAGAAAAATCCCCCCCTTTAAGGGCTTGAGCGTGTTCAGCGAGCAGTTCATTCTTTCCTATTATATTCACCTGTTGATTGATCGTTATTTCAACAGTCATATGTTTTCCGCCTTGTTTATAAATAGCTCCAATCTTTTCAATTTCTGGCAGATAGGACCCTTGTTTATTGCTTTGACAGTAGATGATTTTTCATCAAATTGACGTTGGTAATTTATCAGGCGTTGACCAACGATTCTCTTTGTTAAGCTTTTAAAGTTACCCTGTAAAGAGGGGTGTATGAACTAAATAAATCATTATTTATAATCATAACTGAATGCATAACGCTATATCTCAATGAAACTTATATGCCTTTTAAGTTTACGTAAGCGAATAAGAAACTATGGATTTATCCAACGCCAGTTCAGATTGTGTTATAAATATTCTTATTTTTTCGGTTCAGAGCCACAAAAACCTCTGTGACTCTGAAGAGAGAATCAAACCATTCCTCTATCTTTGGCCCATTTCATGAATTCTTTGTACGGGCGTTTTCCTCTCATGCCTTTCAAACTTTTTGGAAAACCAAGTTCTTGAGTCCATCTCCAAAGGGTAGGTTGGCTAATACCAAGAACTTCTCGAATTTCTTTATCGCTTATAAACATACGAGGTAGATCTGTCTTGTTAGATTGAGTCATCATTAAACATCCTTTTTAACTGAATTTTTCATATAGAAAACATAAAACACGATACAAATTGCTGTATAAACTGCGAAGCAGGTCATTGGGTAACTCCTTTTGCTGGTGGCAGAAGACGTACTCTATTAATGGTGTGCCAACACATAGCATCACCTTTAAATAGTCCGCCTTTACGCAACTTGGCGCAGCCTTGTGGTAGCTGTTCACCACATTTACCGCAGCAGCCCAAGTCGCTTTCAATCTTTGGTATCTCTTCATGAACACGGTGAATAAGCGACTGCAAAGCTTCAACTTGGGTGTAAGGTTCCCTTGGGTAAGCGAAGAACTGGCAAATTTCATTAAGCTTTGCGATTTCATCGGGTGATAACGTCACTCTGATATCGTTATTGCCACTGGTTTTACGCTTATCCCTTAGGCGCTTGGCGCGAACTGCTGCTTGTTTGCGTTTACGTTCCTTAGTCATTTTGCAGCTTTTCGCTTTCGAGCGGTGGCCTTCTTTTTTACTGGGGCAAGCAACTGGCGAGCTTTTGCTAAACAAAAGTCGAAACATTTGCCGCCACGGCCTCCGAACGAAGCGGTGGTTCGGTAGATTTTAATCGCGAAGTTACAAGCCCGAGTTGCTTCGTCACGCTTGTAGCCTTCACCAAGTAAGATTTGATGAATCTTTTTATGGATAAACTCTTCCTGAGAGTTTCGAAGTAGGGGAGTCGTCATTACACAAAGTTCCTTTGGTTTCTGGGTGAAACCTGGCAATCAGTCTAAGTACTTGAAATTGGTGGTCAGCCAGTTATATACTGATTGCGAGGTTTAGGTTTGGTTATCTAAGTCTCATTGCACAAAGTAAGCCCTTATTGGTTTGGTCACCGATAGGGGTTTTCTCTTTTTCAGCCTTTCAAAATCTCATTTCATTCAATTTAGTGCTCAATTGGTCAGAAAGAGCGTTGAACTGATGGATAGTTTGGGCGTCTTCTTTTCCTACGCTTACTTCTAAATTTTCACACTTATCGCTTAGCTTAATGAGCTGCTCTAGCTCGTCATAAAACGGATCGCTTTTTGGTATCTTCGCTAGGTAATGCTTAAAACTCACTTTATGAAGTTGAATAGCTTTAGCGCCTTCTAGAGTTTTGTTGATGTCTGTAAGAGATAAATACGTCATAGGTTTTCCTTTTTACTTTAGGTACATTGCCACTTGCTATAATGTACCTACAAGGTACTAATTATATTTGACCTTGTAAAGTACATTTTTTGGGCTTTATTTGAATTTCACGAATTTAAGGTACAAAAAAAGCCGCTATTGTGAGCGGCTTTCCTTGAGTGATCTTTTGCTACAAGTTCATAATGACTTGTTTTACATAGCCTACTATTCGGCAATTCCCACTGATTGGGATAGGGTCATATTTGGGGTTCAGCGGGACCAAAAACTTATGTGGACCGTCAATCTCTAGCTTTTTAATCGTTGCCTCTGGAGCATCATTAAGTGTAGCTACGACAATCTTTCCATTATCAGGGCAGTTGCATGGTTCAACTACTACAATGGAACCTGCTGGTATAGACGGGGAACCGTGTGGATTGGTCATAGAGTTGCCCGTAACACGCATGGCAAAGGCTTCCTCACTGATATTGCTTGAGGTGGTTTGCCAGTCTAGCTCCTCGTAAATAATATCTTTAGAGTCGATTTTACCCCAAGAACCTGCTTGCACATGACTAAGAATAGGTACTCGTCTAGTTTGTGTCGAAGTGAATAGCATCGAAGCTTCTTTTAGATCCTCTTCAGTATGATCTGTATCTAACCAACCTTCTGGCATGTTGAAAGATTTCTCTATGTGTCGAGCAATTTTTGGCCCAATAGCGCGTGTGGCGCCTTTTCCCATAAATCGACTGGCTTGAGTTGTAGAACGGTCAATTTTGTCTGCAAATGCCGTAGTACCACCAACTTTTTGAGCGAGAGATCGTGCATTGTCTCTTCTAATATCTTCTGCAGTTTTCATTACATCTACCTGAGCATTTTTAACTACTTAGAACATGTTGTTACTTTAAGATTTTGTCCCTAAAAGGTACATGTCCTTGAAGGTACGTTTTGTTTGTGTATTATGTATCTAAGAGGTGCTTAATATGTATAAAAAATATTGGTGTCAGCTATCTGATACGCAAAGAAAATCTATGGCTAAGAAGCTAAAAACAAGTACAGGGTACTTACGTTTGGTGATTACTGGACACAAAATCCCAGGGGCTGCATTAGCAAAAAACTTACATGACATAACTAATGGAGAGGTCGATAAACATCAACTGAGGCCAGATATTTTCTAACATCATATTAAATTTTTTTAGGTCAAGGCTGACGGTCAATATTCTGGATAAACAACCAGTAAGGAAGAACCATGCAACCCAGTTTAAAAAGCGTTATGCATAACGCGGTAGTCGCTTGGCGAAGTGACGCGACGAAAGAACAAATTGCGGAATACATTTCTCGTTTCTATCACAAGATGAAAATCTACGAGGAGGAAGACTGCCAAAGGGAACATCTTCTCAAAGTGCCGTCGGCTTTCAACAATCCAAACAACACTCAAAATTTATTTCGTTATGTCAGTAGAACAAGCACTGAGGCCAAAGCTAACGTGATGGATTTGTTGCCTGCAATTATTGCAGCTATGCCTAAAGCTAGGGCAACGGCTGCACTGAATCAGTTCTTAAACCCGCTTGGGTATTCAGTTGCGGCTATTGGCTCCAGTCAAACCATGGCGAACCGTGACCAACTACTCGCCGATTTTAGCAAAGAGTCATCTGAAGCACTCCGCTCGATACTCTTACTTGGTGAACATGCCACGTCTGACCAACTTCGTGATGCTTACCGAGAGCTACAAGAGAGCGCCGGCTCTCACGACCCGTTACTTAAATACTTAGAAACATTGATGGCGCAAAAAGGCTGACCACCTGAATGCATTTAATAACCACGCGAATTAACAAAACAAGAGAACTTTGTGCAATGAGTCTTTCTTATCAAAATTACCACGGCCAAATGCTGTGGATAGCAAACAACGGCAATTGTCGTTATGTGGTGTCGCGCAATAAAGCGAAGCAAATCCTGCAAACCATGAAGGCGAGGGTGCAGTTATGAAAAACAAGTTAGCTGATCTTAATAATCACCTTTTTGCTCAAATGGAACGTCTGTCTGATGAGGGTATAACCGACGATAAATTGAATGAAGAAATTAATCGTTCAAAGGCTCTGACCACAGTGTCAAAGCAAATCATCGATAACGCTCGTCTTGCTCTGGATGCTCAGAAGTTTCGTACAGAGTACGCGGGTCGAATTGAATTACCCGAAATGATTGAGGGTAATAAACATGTCTAAAGGTCAATCACATCGTTACACAGAAGCGCAGTGCGCATTCTTGAAAGAAAATAGCACCATGGTACGGCGTAAATTGACGGAGGCCTTTAATCATCGCTTTGGAACAAATTTGACGCTTGCTGCAATTAACAGTTTCTGTAAACGCAAAGGTTGGTTTACTGGCCGCGACGGGAAGATAGAAAAAGGGAACAAGCCGTGGAATAGCGGTACCAAGGGCCTGATTAAGGCAAACGCCGGAAGTTTTAAGCCAGGCCAAAAACCAATAAATAGTAAGCCATTAGGACATGAGCGTATTTGCTCTAAAGATGGGTTTATTCTCGTCAAAGTAGCAGAGCGTGATCCATACACCAAAGCCAAAACGCGTTATAGGGCAAAGCATCAAGCTGTCTGGGAACGTGAACATGGTGAGATACCAGATAACCATGTGATTCGTTTTAAAGATGGCGACAAGCTGAACTGTGCTATCGACAACCTCATTTGCGTTTCATTGGCTGTCAATCTACGTATGAATCGGAATCGAGTTCAGGACCTGCCAATAGAGCTTAAAGCAACGGGGCATGCCATCGCAGAGCTCGAAGTTGCCGCATTCAACGCAGGGAGGAAAGTCAGATGAGTATGCTTCTTACCGCTCAAGCCATGCAGTTAAAAGTTGGCAATGCGACTCGTAAACTCGTGTTACTTAAGCTAGCTGACAACGCCAACGACAGTGGGGTGTGCTGGCCATCTTATGAGTACATTGCAGATATGTGCGAGGTCGACCGCCGAACAGTAATGCGTCATATCAAAACGTTAGAAGAAATGGGGTTTGTTTTAGTTCGCACCCGAAAGGGAGAAAAGGGCAATTCGAGTAATGTATACCAGTTAAATTTAGGGGGTGACAAATTGTCACCCCCTAGTGACACACGATCACTAGGGGTAGTGTCAGAGGATCACCCCCCTAGTGATCCTATGTCACCCGGAATCAGTCATAGAACCAGTCAATTAGAACCAGTAAAAAATAAACAAAAAAATTCGAGTGAACTTGAATCTTGTTTTGCTCGGCTTTGGGCCGCATACCCAACCAAGAAATCGAAGAAGAACTCGTTAGCAAAATTCAAAAGTATCGTGACAGCGCAAAGTGAACCTCCGGAAGTGTTCACCGAGATGCTCTGTCGAGATGTAGAAACTCGTGTGGCCAATCGACAGTTTGGTTTCGATAAGCTGCACCTAACGACTTACTTGAATCAAGAACGATGGAACGACGACCATGAAAAGACTCGAACAAGCCAGGCTGCACCAAAAAATCGAGTCGAGCAATACAACGCAGAGTTGCTCGAACGATACGGACACACTGCCACATCGATTGGGCGACAAAGTGATTCTTTTGAACCTGGAAGATTGGATTCAAGTGAAGTTTGTGGAGGCATACGGGACGAAATGGCCGCATCAGGCACTACCATCGACTTGGACTCAAGCGATTACAACGATGTCGGTCAGTGAGATTCGTCGTGCAGTCAATCAGGCTTTGCTGGAAGGGGGGGGATGGCCACCAAGCTTGCCAGAGTTTGTGTCTATGGGACGTGAAGAGTTGGTTGATATTGACGAGGCATTTACTCGAATGCTGCGTTGTGAACCCAAGGGGGATATCGAGTACTGGACATCGCAAGAGGTGGGTTTTGTTTGTAGAGGCCTGCTAAGCGAACGTGAGGCTAGAGTGAAGTTCCGAAAAACGTTGAAGAAGTACGCAGATAAAGCCAAGGATGGCTCGCTCCCCTCAAGAAATGCGATGCGTTTGACCGATAAATCTAAGGTCACACCACTCAGTGAGATTGAGCGCCCCAATCCTAAGAAGTTTCGAAAGAACTCGGTATTTGCAAGGGTCGCAGCTCTGGGAGCGAGGGCGTAATGCAAATTGAAAAGCTATTGGCAAAGTTCAATGTAAAAGGGATTAACTACGACCTCTGTTCTGGCGGTAAGGGGGGGCTTTCTCTGGATGAGCAGCTGGCAATTGTTGGTCTAGCCTGGAAGGAAGCACCAGTAGGTTTCTTGGTGTTATTCGTTGAATATTTGCAAGATAGACCTGCACTCAAAAAGCTTTACCAAATCACCTTGCAGGAAGCCAAGACGCTGATGGATACATGGCGCGGTCCATATTCCGATAAAGCATTGGAAGCGTTAGTCAGGACAGCGATTGCAGAAGCGACCCAGCAGTTTGGCCAAGTCTGCCCTGAGTGTAATGGTAGCGGTAAGTATATCGCGAAGAATCGAGTAAGAAGAACTTGCCCATGCTGCGATGGTGGCCGGATAGGCTGGACGCAAGAAACTCGCTTCGCTTACTTCTGCCAAACTTTACCCGTTACCTTCTCACGATTTAAGAAGTACGAGTCGATTCTAGAAACATTGGTTAAAGGCCTGGTAGATAAGCGCAGTGCAGCCGTTTTGGCGTTGCAGGGTAGGTGTGAGGAAGAGTTGAAGTAGAATACTTCTAGGCTTAATAATTCACGTTCCTTTACTGTTACCAAAGGACGACATTAGGTGCATATGGCATGTGAAATGTATTTGCAATAGAAATCATAAGAAATTTATTGAGTTCATTGAGGTGTATCAATTTTTAAGTTAAATCACATTTACATTTAAGTTGATGCTAGACTCTAGAAAGTGAGGTCTGTAGACTTCTTACCTTGTCCATGTATATCTGTGATTAATATGAGTGTTTATGTTTAACATAAAAAATGAGATTTATCGCACGGAATGTGAGTTCGATAGTGAATTTGATAGTGCTCTTGAACATGAATTAAAGTGTGATGAATTCTATAAAAAAATCATTGAATCTCAAGCGTTTACTCGTCTTTTGCGAGTATCATTCCTTGGGGCGATAGATTATGTCTATAAAGATAATAAACAAAATCGTTATAAGCACTCATTGGATGTGGCAAAGCTAGCCTTATATGTTTGTAAAGAAAGAGGCTATAACAAAGAAACTCAAGATCATATAGTGGCTGCTGCTCTTTTACACGATATTGGCCATGCTCCTTTTTCACATAGCATGGAACCATCTTTTGCTGAAGAATTTGGTGTCGACCATCATATTGCAGGTCACAGTATTGTTAATGGAAAAGAAGATATAGGGAAAAGTTTAAAAAAAATACTGGATTCAAAAGTAAACTCTTATGATGTATTGAATTTGATGGAGCAAAATTCTAATGAAGAATTTAGTGATATATTTAATTCACCTATAAATGTAGATACTATTGATGGGATTCATAAAAGCTTAGGATATTTGCCTGAGATACTATCATATAACAAATATTCAATAGCAAAAGCATCTTTTTGTAGTAATGAAAAAAATGACGTAAAGATATTGGATCAATTTTGGCATGGGAAAAACACTGCATATAAGCTATTAATAAATAGCGGGGTGGGAGCTGTTGCTGATCATATGTCAAGAGAATATTTTCATGATAACAAAAAGAGAATTGATGAATCTAGTTTTTATAAAAATGAATTATCTTTATTAACCGGAATAAGGCCTATTTTTAAAGACTTCTCTACTAATCTTCATCGTATTAAGCCGAAAGTTATAAACTCAAATTCTTCTTTGAAATCAAAAGAGTTTGATGTTGTTGAAAGGGATTATTATATAAATCTCAATGTTGATTTTGATGAATTTAAATCTGTTGGCGAATATGTAAATAACAGGTTTTTATGTAATAGAAAAAAAGTCAGAAAGAATATAAAGTACTTTGACGATGTTATATCGCCAAATGAACAATTTAAATTAATATAAGTAGGCAAGGTAAAGGCTTTATGGAACAAAGAAAAAAACATACAGACGATATTATTTTTAAAATAAAAGAAGAATTCAAGAAATGTAGTATTCTTGATTCAAATATGTGTCTTGTAGTTACCGGATCATTTGGCCGAGAAGAAGCATCGGATCAGTCTGATATGGACTGGTATTTAATATCATCAGCTAAACTTGATTCAAGTGTAGTTAAACAAGTAGAACAAACTATAGATGAAATCATCAGTAAGTATGTTGAGAAGAATGTTGGTGGTACAGGTACATTTGGAGCTGTTATTGAGAGTTCAGATTTACTGAATAATTTCGGTGGTGAATTGGATAGTAATAAGGCATTTACAAGAAGGATGCTTTATTTACTGGAAAGTAAATGGCTTTACAACGAAGATATGTATATTTCTTTGAAAAGAGAAATACTAGATAAATATATCAAATCATCAGTTCCAAATGAGAGCATAAACAAATTCATGTTGAATGATGTCATTCGCTATTACAGAACTATATGTACTGACTATCAATACAAAGTCTCCGAACAGGGTAAAAGTTGGGGCGTCCGTAAAATAAAACTACGTTTTTCTAGGAAATTGTTATATTTTTCAGGGTTGATTACCGTTGCTGAAACTCACGGTCTTTCACGCGAAGAAAAATTGAATAAAACATATGATCTTCTAGAGTTATCACCGATTGCAAGAATCGCACATATTTTTGGTGATGACTTTCATGTGTTGAAAGAACAGTATTCTTATTTCTTGACGGAAATTTCCAAAGAGTCTGTTAGACAGTCGTTGGACTCAGTAGTTGAAAGTAAAAGAAAAGAAAATAATAAATACGTAGAGTTATCGGAACTGTCTAAAGAGTTTGAAAATGAGTTAAATAAGATGTTTAACTCAAAATATGAAAAAAATCATCCAATTCATGCATCTTTAGTTTTTTAATGAAAGTTGTTTATATCCGACATGGAATAACTTCATATAGCACTGATAACCTATTTGCAGGAAGACGAAATATTGCTGTAGAATATTTTAACGAGGAGTTACTCTTCAATGCTTTGGATTTGATTCGTAAAAACAAACCGGAGATTGTCTTGGTTAGCCCTTTGTTAAGAGCGCAACAGACAGCTAATTGGTTTGCTTTACGGTATGATGATTGCGAGTATATTGAAGAGCCACTTCTTATTGAAAGAGACTTTGGGTTTTTTGAAGGTCACGTGAAATCTAAAAAAAATCGAGAGGAAATGGAGTTGTGTAGTTCCGTTGAGACAATTGAATCTTTCAGTGAGAGAATAATATCGTTTTATGATAAATATTCAAAAAAAATGAATGTAAAAAGCTGCGTTGTTATCGGACATTCAGCTTTTTATAGACAAAGCGTTCAGTTGCTAGGAATCGAGCGACTGAATGAACTTGAGTGTTGTGGGTCAGCGGAATTTTCAGTTGTTCTTCCCACAACCAGTTGACCTTCTTATTAGACTTACTTGTATTTGTTACTACTAACATTGACAGGTGATTAAGAACGATGCATTATTGTCACATTAGGAAACCTCGCCCATTCGGCGGGGTTTTTTCGTTTCTACCGTTTATAACTGACAAAGCACCCCTTTCTATTGTGAAAGTCGGGTGCTTTTTTGTGAGCGCAATATGCAAGAGAAAATCAGTTCTTTCGTTTCATACGTGAGTGCTCTGGCCTATGCAGGCTTTGGTGCATTGACTTTGCAAGATTGGGTCAGCGTCATAGGTTTGATTTTTGTGATAGTGACTTATTTTACTAACCGGTATTACAAAAAAAAGATCGTAGAGATAATCAAAGCGAATCCAGAAAAAGCGGTGAAAGTTTATGCGAAGCGCGATCTCTAAGGGTGTGTGTTCAGTCGCTGTCGTGCTCGCGCTTGCTTTTAACTTAATTTCGGATTTGCGAACGAGCCAACAAGGCTTAAGGCATATTGCCAATTTCGAAGGGTGTCGAACTCAAGCTTACCGATGCAGCGCTAAAGTCTGGACTCATGGCCTTGGCCATACTCAAGGTGTCAGGCAAGGCGATACTGTGACCCAAGAGCAAATCGCCCGTAATTTCATCGCTGATGTGAAAAGTGCCGAAAATTCAGTAAACAAGTATCTAACGGGCGACGTGACACAAGCCCAATTTGATGTGCTAGTGAGCTTTGTGTTCAACCTTGGCGTTGGCAACTTTAAACGCTCCACCATGCTTAAGTTATTTAACCAAAACCAACCCTTAAAAGCGTGCCTCGAATTTTCACGTTGGGTCTATGTTAACGGCAAAAACTGCAGGGACCCTGAGAGTCAATGCTCAGGGATCGTGAAACGTCGCGAATTAGAACAACAAGCTTGTTTGAATGGCTGGTTATAAGGGGGCTTTATGAACTTCTCTATCAAAAATGCTTTGTTGATAGGTTTGGTTATTTTGCTGCTTGGTAGCTTCGCGTTCTCTGCGTATCTACTTGAGTTAACCAAGGTGCAAGCAAAGCGCTACGGTGAGCTTCAGGGGCAGTTTCAAGACTCACTTAACAAAAATAAATCACTTTCTATCACCGTTAAAACCTTAAGTGATGAAGTTCGGCAAGCGCAACGGGCCGCTGATGTTTTATTGCTAGCTAAGGCCGAGCGGAATACTGAAACGATTCGCACAGTGACCCAAATAAAAGAGGTACTGGTTCATGAAGAATGTGCAGATGTGCCTATTCCTGATGCTTTTGAGTGGTTGTACTACCACTGAGGTCATCACTGAATACCAAGACCGATTAGTTCTTCCTCCAGCGGTTTATCTGACGTCTTGCCCCCAGCCTTTTACTTCTCCGCCTAAAACTTACGGTGAAGCGGTCGAGCGCGACCCGGTGTGGTTAGAAGCTTGGCGCAATTGTGCTGACCAAATCGAGTATTTACGTACTTTTTATGGCTACGAGAGTGCGATAACAAATATGGGCGAATAACACTGACTACTTGGTTGGTCGTCATCCGTTGTTGTCAGCAATTCATTCCTTACGAGGGTGTGCAAGCGTGGGTTCCTCGCTGTCTTGCTTGTTAGCCATGATCATATTCAGCTCACTGCTGAAACTCCTTATATGTAAGCGCAAATACAGATTCAAAAAGGAACAAGCAGAGTTTGAAAGAACTTCATTAATCAGCAACGTCAGCTTAATGCGAATAAGGGCGTGACACTCGGAGAGACGAGACTCATTCAGAGGGCTTTCAATGAATAATGAAAAACGACTTTGGAATTTAACCGAGTTGGAAGCGTTCGATTATCACCGCTCTACGATCCGAAAAAAGCTTAAGTCTGCAGGCATTGAGCCAATCGCCTATAAAGGCAATATCCCCCTTTACGATGTGGTTCAAGTTGCCCCGTATTTATGTAAAGCAATGATTAAAGAAAGTGATGCTCCGGATTTGATGGGTTTTAAAACGGCCGCAGAGCTTAGGGCTTATATCCAGTCGGAACGTGAAAAATTGGCGCTTTTGAACGAGACCGGTGAATGTGTGGATAAAGCTGACTATGAGCTTGAAATTGGTACTTGCCTTGCCAGTGTGAAGAGTTTTAAAGAGAAAGTGATTACTCGTGTTGAGTCTGCGATAACCAGTGCCACACCGCAAGAGCTTGAATATTTGGATAAATTATTGAATTTCGATTTGAAGGCAATTGCAAATGAGCTTGAAAACGTTTGATCCCCGTTTAGGTGTTCAGTTTGCGGATGCCGCAGAAATAAGAAGAAAGTTGGCTTATTTGTGTCGACCTGCCAATAAAAGTCCTGTTCTTGCCGCTGATGAAGGTTTGTGGATTTCTGATGGGACGGATGTGACGAAGTTCTTATCGAGTCAAGTTCCTTACATTCGAGAGCCGATGAGGTGTTTATCGCGCCGTATTTACGAAGCGGTGATTTTAATGGGGCCAGCGCGTTCAGGTAAAACTAAGGGGCTGGTTGAAGGGTGGATTAATTATACGGTGACGCAAGACCCTGGCGATATGTTGCTGATCTATTCTACAAAAAAGAAAGCAGAGAGTATGTCTAAAAAGGATCTTGCTCGTTGCTTTGCTGCGACGGAAGAGATCAACAAGCTACGAACCGGTCGGAAATCCGACGATACGCTCACGTTTAAGCACTTTCTTAATGGGATGAATTTGAGTTTGGACTCTGCGACCGAAAGCAGTTTATCTGCCGAAACGTTCCGTTACGCCGGTTGTTCGGATTACGATCGGGCCGATGATGGCGTAGGGCAAGAAGGGAGCAAATTTCAGCTGATGCTTAAGCGGATTCAGAATGCAAAGTCTTCTGGGATGGCGATGGCAGAAAGTTCACCAGGGCGTCTCGTTCGCCAACCTAAGTCACCGGCAGAGCTCGGCCCTCATGAAGCCCAGCCGTGTGGGGGAATTGCTCAGCTCTACAATCAAGGTGATCGTCGGCGTTTCTATTGGCAGTGTGATGATTGTGGTTTTTGGTTCCTTCCTGATTTTGAAACTTTGCATTGGGAAGACAAGTATTCAGATCCTCAAGATGTGGCCAAGTCTACTTATTGCCAATGTCCACGTTGTTTGCACCGTATTGATGAGCACCAAAAACAAGAAAAAAGTTTAGCGGCCCGTTGGTTTCGTGAAGGGGCGGTGGACTCGTTTGGTGAAGAGGTCACGGATGAAGACAAAATACGCCAGTCTAAATGGGCGTCGTTTGGGTTTGAAGGTGTCGTAGCGGCCTACCAGAGTTGGGAGAACTTAGTTTATCGTTATCTCACGGCTCAAACCTTGTATGAAGATAGCGGTGATGAAGATTCTTTGATGTCTTTTTATAACATTGATGTTGGCCGTCCTTATATCTTACAAATCGAAGGAAAAGACATTGGTGTTCATGAGCTGATGGAAAAAGCCAAAGGCAATCCTTATTTGCGTGGGGTTGTGCCTGTTGGTGGCCGTTTCTTGATCATGAGTATTGATGTTCAAGGTGGTAAATCCAATGCTCGGTTTGTGGTTCAAGCTCAAGTGTTTGGCGAAGGTCTGCAACGTTGGGTGATCGACCGCTTTGAAATTTTAACGACACCACATCGAAATGGTGATCGTATTAACCCTGCCATTTACGCGGAAGATTGGGACCTACTCATCGACCAGGTGATCAAGAAAACTTACCCCGTTGCCGATGGCAGTGGGCGAGTCATGAAACCGATATTAACACTGTGTGATTCTGGTGGTTCGGCTTCTGAAAAAGACGGTAAGAAAACCTCAGTGACCGATTTTGCTTATCAGTTTTATAACCGCCTTAAAGCGAAAGGGTTGGCCCATTTGTTTCGACTTGTGAAAGGGGCCAGCAACAAAGATATGGATTCACTGATTAAAGAATCTTATCCAGATAAGCGCAGCAAACTGGCGCATGGTGAGATCCCTTTATTACTGCTGCACACCAATCGACTAAAAAACCGTGTGGTGGCCAGCTATTCCCGTGAAGAATTTGGCTCTCGGTATTTCCATTTGCCCGCCTGGGCGGAAAGAGAGTGGTTTGATGAACTGACGGCGGAATTCATCGATGAAAAAGGCCAATGGATTTGCCCTGATAAGACGCGTAATGAAAGTTTTGATTTATGCGCGTATGCCGAAGCGGGGATGCACTTTCTTGGTGGTGATGACATCCATTGGGAAAGCGCACCCCCTTGGGCGTCTGAATGGCAGATTAACCCGAATGTGATTGATGCTGACTTACAGCCTGTTTTCGAGCGCAAGCCTAAGAAACGTTATAACCACTCAAGAGGTATTTTCGGATGAGTTTAGTGATACCGACCAATCAAGAACGTTTGCAGTGGTACCTCGAAGCCGAACAGAAAATCTTACAGCAACAGTCGGTTAAGACGGCAGAAGATGAAGAGTTGACCTTGGCGAGTTTAGCGACGGTGCGTAAAGAGATAGAGCGTTTGCAGCGCATTATCGCTCTGCAAGTTCAAGGGGGACGACGCTCTATGATACGGAGAAATTATCTTGAGTAGCCAAAACTTGCTCGACAAGCTCGTGGCCATATTCAGTCCTAGGAAAGGGTTGGAACGTGCCTATGACAGACGGCTTTTGAATAAATACAATGCAGCACTTCCCCGTAATCCGCACACCAAAAAGACAAATAAACAATCAAAAGGCGATGCCAATTCGTTGAACAAAGGCGCGAAAGCGGTGTATCAACGTGCCCGACATATGGATGAAAATAACCCGTTTGTTACGGCCATTTTGGATGAGCTTTGTGCCAATGTGATTGGTCCGAATGGCATCATGGTGGAGCCTCAGCCTCTAAACCACAAAGGGGAAGTGCATGTCGAATGCGCTCAGGCGATCATGACCTGGTGGGAGAACTTTTCTCTAAATCAAAACATCGATGCTGAACATTCTCGCGCGGAAACGGAGTGGCTTGCGGGTCGAACATGGTTTCGTGATGGCGAGGTGTTTTGTCGAATGTTCATGGGTAAGCACAGTGATTTGAATTACCCAACAGAGACGCCCTTTGCGGTGCAACCCTTTGAGCCTGATTTTATTCCTTCCCACATAACGGAAGCTGAAGGAGGGCTGTTTGAAGGTATCAAGCGAAACAAGCTCGGGCAGGCTGTGAGCTATTTGATTCAGAGAGACTCAAGAGGGTTTGAGTTCGTTGATGTCGATGCGCAGTTTGTCTGCCATTTAAAGTTTACTCGGCGTTTTCATCAAAACCGTGGCATTTCCCTTTTGCATTCCATTTTGGATTTGGTCGATGACATCGAAGATTACGACCAATCTGAGCGTATTAGTGCCCAGATAGCGAGTCGTTTTGCTTATTACATAAAACGAGATCCGACATTGAATTCAAATACAACGGACGCGTTCGATCGCGGCGGCGATTTGTTTTTAGGGATGGGAAATTCGTTTGAACTGGCACCCGGTGAAGATGCAGGGGTGGTGGAGAACAACCGAAAAGAAACCATGAGCAGCCCTTTTCGAAATGCCCAGCTTCGATTAGCCAGTGGCGGTGCAGGAGTGAACAACTCTAGCGTCACCCGAGACTATAGCAACGGCAGTTATTCCGCTCAGCGCCAAGAGTTAATCGATTCGTTCAGTCGTTATCGAGTGCTGCAGCGAAAGTTCGTTTTAGGTTGGACTCGTCCACAGTATCGGCATGCTTTGCAGATGGCGATGTTAGCCGGTGAAGTCAACATCCCCGCAGGGGTTAAGCGAGACTCTATTTTTAATGCAATCTATCAGGCACCAGTGATGCCATGGATTGACCCTAGCAAAGAAATGGTAGGCGTCGAAAAAGGAACCCGTTTAGGTTTGCATTCCTTAAGTCATGCACAACGTGAACGTAATATTAACCCGTTGTCGACTCGTCGCGAAATTCAATCTGAACGTCAACAAATGAACGATATGCACATCGTGAGTACGTCGGACCCTGCTCATGCGGTGAAGCTCAACAATCAAAAAGAAGAGACAAACAATGCCAAAACCAAAGAATAGCTGGTACACGCTTAAGAACGAAGCCGATGTGATTAAGATTTGGGTGCATGGAGATATCAGTGCTTGGGATATTGATGCAATGGAAATCATTGCGGCGTTGCAAGTGGCCAACAATAAAGAGGTTGAATTGCGAATGCTCAGTGGTGGGGGCAGCGTTTACCAAGGTCTTGCAATGTATAACGCACTGAAGGCGCATAAAGGAAAGGTGATGGGCATTGTCGATGGCATGGCCGCAAGCATTGCGACTTATGTCCTGCTTGCCTGTGACTCTATCCGTATGCCTGAAAATGCCATGTTGATGATCCATAACCCTACTATCGGAGCGTGGGGCGGTGAGAAGGAAATCAACTCAGCGTTTCAACAGTTGCAAGCGGCGACCAAGACCATTTCTGAAGCGTACGCTGAAAAGTCGGGTCAACCTCTTGAAGAGGTACTGACTGCCATGGACAAAGAAACGTGGTTCACGGCGCAAGCCGCTAAAGAGTGGGGGATTGTTGATGAGGTGGTTGAAGCGGTCGACCTTAGTAACGCATTACAAAACCTCGATGAATCTGATTTTAAGAATTTCAAACAAGCGCCAGCCGAGTTGATGAATTCGCTAACGCAACAGGTGAATGAATCGACACCTTTAGCAGCGTCTGCTCGGCCAAATGAACCTCAAATAGACAAACCTAAGCAGGTAAGCGACATGCCGAAACCAAATGAAGAATTACAAAACGCTGTAAAAGCAGAGAACCAACGCCAAGCAGATATTCGTGCGTTGTGTGCTCAACATAAAGTCAGCGAGGCACTCACCAATGAAATGCTGGCTGACTTATCGTGCTCAGTGGGACAGGCATCCACTAAGATTTTAGAAAGTATTGGCAGCCAATCAGCGGCAGGTCAGCAAGAGCCTGAAGCGAATTTGACGGCCATACACATGAGACTTAGTAACGGTAACCATGTCAAAGACGAACTGCAAAATGCATTGAATGCACGTTGTGGTGTTGAGAATTTAGAAAAAGACAACGCGTTCGGTCATGAGTCATTATTGAATATGGCGCGCGCTTGCCTCGATGTGAATGCTCGAAGCGCTATTACCAAGAGTGAATTGGTGAACCGAGCGTTTAACTCCGGTGATTTTGGCGACATCATCACCGAAGGTATCCGAACCGTGATGCGCGATGAAGCGCAAGCAAGATCCCCGATGTGGCGTGAACTGGCTAACGTAGAGAACCTGACGGATTTTCGTGAAACGGAGCTAGTGATGGTTAATGACGCGCCGGACTTGATGAAAATAGCGGAAGATGGCGAATACAAAGCGGCGATCTTAAAAGGCAGCGGTGAGCGCATTCAGCTTGCGACCTTTGGGCGTGAAATCCAGTTCACTCGTCATGCCATCATTAATGATGAAATTGGCTTAGTGGCGAAGGTGCCTCGTAAATTCATGCAGTCCGGTTATCGTCTGTCAGACAAGCTGATGTTTAACGCTATCCTCGCAGGCAAGATGGCCGATGGTGGCAATGTATTTAAAGCGGGCAAAGACAAAGGCTGGGGTAATTTCATCAATGACATTCCAGCAGGCGATTACGCGGCGATGATTATGGCTTTGCATAAGGTCTTTGCGACGGCAACCACCATCCCACTGGATGGTGAAGCGGGTCAAGGCGATGCGTTAGATCTTCGTGGTGAGCTCCTGATTGCGAGTCCGGATCATGCTTCAATGTTTGAAGCGGTTTTGAACACCGCGAGCAAACCGGATGCCTTTAACCCAGCCTATAAAAAATTCGGCAAGGTGATTGAAACTGCGCGTTTAAGCGAGGTGAATGGCTCACTGGCGCTGACAGGTAAAGATTTTGATACCGTAGTGATGGGCTTCTTAGATGGCCAGCAAGACCCATGGTTAGAAACGGGCGACGGTTGGAGCAGCGATGGTGCCAAGTTCCGTATTACTTACGACTTGATGTCGAAGGTATTAGATCGCCGTGGTATTGCCCAAGCGATCTTTAAGTAAAGCTTGGAAGAACAGTTTGATTTGATTGATAGGGTGAGCATGGCTTGCCCTTTTTTAATGGTGACAATATGCGTTTAAGCGATGGGAAAAAGATTGTGGCGACCGTGCCAACGGGTGGTTTTAAGAAAGATGTCCCTTGTCTACTTGGAGCTTTATTAGTGGTGCCCAACTTTACGGCGAAAGCCGGCGAGACGGTGGTGTGTTACACACAAGGTCATTTTGATGGCCCGATTAAAGCCGGTGATAGCGTGAGCTTTGCCTCCGAAGCGGCTTACTTTAAAAACGGTGAGTTTACCAAGACAAAGCCCGCGGAATCGGGGGACGTGTCTCAACCGGTTGGGGTGTTCATTGATGGTGGGGTGCTTCTGACTGGCGGTGTACTCACTGAGTTTGTGACTTAACGAGTCGTGATGAGTGAGTTTGAATCGGCTCGGCGTCTTATTCGTCAATCTATCCAACGCTGTTTTGGTCGTCCTCTTTTTGTGATGACCCCACAAGGGAAGCAGATTGAAGTAATCGGATACATCCGAAGTCACGAGAAGGGCGTGAATCAAGTGCATTTACTGGCTACGGATTCTGAGCTCCCTGAAAGCTGTATTTTGCTTTATCGCGATAAACGGTACCGGTTAGTGTTTGATACAGCGGCTAAAAGTCCCAACGGGACGAGTCAGCTTATGAGGGAATACGTCCTGGTATTCGATCCCCAAGGTGCGCAGCATGAGTGGTCTGAATTTTAGTCGTTCCCAATTGCTTTTAGATACTGAGTTTATTCGTCGTTATGAAGCGTTTTCAGAAGAAATTCCGAAAGCAGTACTTCGCGCGGCTTCGCTCACCTCTCGATGGTTACGAGGGGTATCGATGGCAGAGCTTGGCTATGAGCTCAGTATTGATAACAAAGCGCTGCGTTCGCGATTTCGAGTGTACAAAAACGGTCGCGTGTCGAAGCTGTGGATTGGTGTGCGTGATATTGGTGTTCACCGACTGGGTAAGCCCGTTCAAAACCGCTTAGGTGTCCGAGTGGGTGAGCATTTTTTTGCTGGCGCGTTTATTTCTCCGATGGATAGCGATGAACTCTTGGTATGGCGAAGGCGCGGTAAGTCGAGATCTCCCATAGAAAGAGTCGAAATCGATATTGCGGATGATGTGGATTCGATTGTTGAGAACTACTTACCCGATATTAATCGTAAATTTGAGGCGTTTTTTCATCGTGAATTCAAACACGTTCTTTCGCTCGCCGCGTGAGTGGGTCTTATTGGTGGTCAATCACTTAGAGCAGCGGCTTACGCTTAAGGTCGATACTGTTTATCGACGCCAAGCGGTGGAGTTGGCCAACACCACCATCAGTTATCACATTGGCGAGGCCGAGCCGGTGAATGAATATGCCAACGACGGGCGTCACCTTCATGACATTGAATTGAGGTTCTTGGTTGAAGTACCTATATCCATGGATGGGTTTGATTTGGAAGCGTTGGACGCTTCAACGCGTGTAGAGCGAGAATTGCTGAATCAACAATTTGGTGCGTCGAGCGATTTAGACGGTGCGGCAGTGGTGTCTAATCTTCCTAGCAAATTTGATCCAAAAAATGGGGTGTTTGCACGAACCGTGACGATGAAGCAGCGTATTCGATTAGGCCCAGTAGAAGAGAGCTGGCATTACATTGATGGGGGCTCCCACCATGCTAACCAAGCTGATGAAACATGTGAGCGCATTAGAGAAGAAGGTTCTTGAATTACATGAAGAGTTAGAAGAGAACAATCGCGCTTCGGCCAATCTACTGCGCCTAGGTGTTGTTGTGAAAGCAGAGGCAAACACCGTCGATATTCAGACAGGGGATAATCTTGTAAAGAGGATCCCTTTTTTTGTGCTTGCGGCAGGAAGGGTCAGCCATTATCGGCGCCCTTCAGTTAACGAGCAGTGTTTGCTGATGAATTTGGGAAGCGGTGACAACTTAAACAATGCCGTGGCGTTAATGGGATTACCTTCTACTCACTTTCAAAGCCCAACAGTCAAAGAGAACGAGGTGATGACCGATTACGGTAACGGCATGTCAGAGCTTTATAACCTCGATGACGGCTCTCTTATTTGCCGGTATCCAGGGGGCATGAAGATCTATGGTGATACTTGGCAGGATGGGGATTATCAAGCTACTGGAGAGGTCACCGATCATACTCGTTCGATGCAAGCTGACCGAGAGATTTATAACGAACACGATCATCCAGGCATACTTCCTGGTCCTGCGAAAACCAAGCCAACGGAGCAACAACAATGATTGGTATTGATCCCAAAACAGGACACACCGTAACCGGTGCCAGTGCCTTGAGCTGTCGTTTTGCAAAGGTACTAACGACAGAAGTCAGTTCACGAGTAAAACGCCGAGGCGTTGGCAATCGAGCGGTTTCGCGTTTGGGAAAGCAGCAGACACCCACCGAAGCCATGATAGTTCAAAATCTAACGCTAGAGGCTTTATCCAACCCATTGAATGGGTTAACGGATTATCAAGGTATTCAGTGCCAAGCAATCCCACACTTGAATGGATTTAGAGTGAAAGTCTCGGGAACATGGCGCGGGGAACCTCTGCAATTGAGTGGTGCATTATGAGTAATAAACCTCAAGCTTTCAGTGAGCCTAACTTTGAATCTTTGCTGAATGAATACATCAATTTTGCGGTGAAATATTGCGCTCAGCGAGATGAAGATAAAGCGAAGCACTTACGTGAAGCTTTTAATAATCAAGGTGAGCTTCTCGCACAGGTGACACAAGCGTTTGTCTTAAAACGAACCGCTGAAATACGAGAGCAGAATCATCAAGCTTTGCAGATGTTTCGTAAGTACGTGACCGATACCGAAATGGTGGATCTGTTGGCGTTGCAATACAGTTTGAAGCGTCAAGTTATTGAAGCCGGTGATGATACCGTTTTCCCCGCAAAACCAGCGGTGATGGAGTCTAATGAAAGTTTGCTTCAGCGTTTTGATTTGGCGCCTTTCCAGTTTCATACCACCGGTACTCGGCTTGGTTATCGTTTTCATGCCATGACTTTAGAAGAGCGGCCAACCATTACGGTGAACTCTGAAAAAGATGCTCTGGTAATGCGTTATGAGTTTCCTGAAACATCCTTACCTAACCCTATCAAAGATGCGCAAGCCAGGATGCTTGAACCTAATTCAGGAAAAGTTTGTGTGGCGTTATTAAGCCACACATCACCCAATGGTGTTCCAAGTTCGACCTTGCTTGAAAGAGCAAGACAATACTTAAATCGCGATGATATCGCGCAAGAGTCGGATGAGGTCACGGTAAAAGCGGCAACGCCTAAACCTTATCAAATTGAAGTGACGCTTTTTACAGGAGCGGATCCCAACAATGAGGTCGAAAAAGAGTCGGCGGTCGTTGTGGCTTGGCAGTTTGCCGAAAAAGCACAAAGGCTTGGCGGCATCATTGACCGGGAAGAAGTGGCCCATATCTTTTATGAGCTGGGTGCGAAACGGGCCAAGGTTCAAGCACCGGCAGTTGATGTGTTGTGCGCTTGGGATGAAGCGCCACATTGTACGGAGGTGATGGTGAATGTCCGCTCTGAATAAGGCGTTTCTATCGGTCCAGCCCAATAATGCTTCTCTTATTGAAGAGGCTTTGGAGTTTGCTTGGACAGAACTTATTCAATCCACTTTTTGTCCGTATCCCAACATCAAACAACCCCTATTGACGGATAAAACCTTTGTGGCTTTGCTTGCGGGTGAGCGAGGTGTAACGGATTGGCAGCCAAAAGACACGCTAGAAAGTCAACGTAAAACGGTGGATAAAGCGTTTGATATTCATCGAAAAGCAGGAACGCGATTTGGTTTGTCTATTGCATTGGATGCGATTGATTGTGATGTGGAAGTGACACCTTGGCATCAAATGCAACCAAGACACGCGCCGTATCATATTGAATGTATCGCATGGCAACGAAACCAGCCGCTTGATAAGGCGGCGACAACCCGAGTCTTAAGTCGTATTGAGAGCACTAAGTCTGAGCGAGACACGGTTGATTTCATTATGGCCCTTGGCGCTGAATTTGGGTTTGAATTTTCAGCGGTGAAGCAACATAGCGTTATTGCGAAAGACGATCACTGCAGCGGTAACATTAAAGCATCATCAGGCTTTGCTCCTCTGTATTGGTGCGCAGCCACACGCCTAATTTTTACAACTGATTTTGAATTTGGAGCAGTAGGATGAGTTATATCGTGCAATACACCGATGCGGGGCTCGCTGAGCTTATTAGCGCTCGTCACCAAGGGCTAAAAGGGGCAATTAAATACATTGCCGTTGGTGATCGTAGTTATACACCGACGACAGATCAGAAGGCGTTGAAAAACGAACTTCAACGCGAAGTCATTTTAGATTGGGAGGAGCTCAGCCCAACACAATTGAGAATGGGCGCCGTATTCAAAGGCAGCCAAGAATATGAAGTTCGTGAAGTGGGGTTCTTTTTAGAATCCGGTACTTTGTTGGCGGTGTATTCCGCCCCGAATACATTACTGACATACAAATCGGCGAATTCGAGTTGGTTACAGAAGTTCACACTGGATGTGTCGCCACTGCCGAGCAGCAGCGTGACAATCGAGGTCGGGACCGAGAATGTGAATTTACTGATGTCTGAAGAGGTCCTGACCGCTGCTATCGCAACGATCTCTTTAGGAACAACACAAATTAAAATAGCTCACCAGCATTTGTTGCTGAGTGAGCGGCTAAGAACGGAGCTGGGTTAATGAGTATTGAACAAAAGATTACAGATTTACAGCGAACTTCGGCAGAGCAGACAGCAGCTTCACAAGCGTTGTCGCAAGAAGTGGCAGGTAAAATGGGGGAGATTGATCAAACATTTGTTGAAGCCAAAGATAGCTTTGAGCGTTGGCGTGGCGAAGTTCAAGCAAAAGATATTAATGGTCAAAGTGTCTATGAGTCGGTGATTGATTTGACGGGGTTGAGTACCGACTATTTTTATCCAGTCTGGTGGAAAATGCCAGGTAATGAAGAGGGAGGATCAAGAATCACTATTTCAAGAAGGTACTTGGAAGACCGAAATCTAGATCCTTTCGGAACAAGGAATGTTTTTATTGCAGGGTTAAATCTGCAAATAGAAGGCGCGGGATACCCATTAAGTGGGGATGCAAATTATCTGACCATCAAACGACTTTTTCAAACCTACCGAAAAACTGTCCGAGCCGTTCAGTTTGGCATGAAATGTATTGCTCGCCCCATTGACGGTACTAAGCCTTTATATTCAGGGTTTATCTCTGGACAGGTCGTAAACCATGGTCTGAGAAGTGGGTGTTACCTCAGAGGCGGGCTGACTTATCACGTAAGAAAAAGTTTCAATAATCAGTTGTGGTATAGCCGAGAAGAGGGGGAGGTGTCAGCAGGAATATCTTCGCCGGCAAATTATGAAATTGACTGGAAAGTTAAGGCGTATCATATAGATGACCCATTTCTTGGCCCTGACTATGAAGAGCGTTGTCTAGCTTATACGTTAGATAACGATAAACGTTATGTAACAAAAGACTGAGGGCGACATGAGTTACTATATCAAAGAGTTGACTTATTCTAATGGAGAGACACTTTACAATGTGCCCGCAGAACTAGGCATTTTGATCGAAATGGGCTTTAGTGAAGATCGAGCTTCAGAGATTTGCCTAGAGGCTGAACATGAGGCTCTATGGGAACTTATTCGAGCAGAGCGTCATTCAAAGCTTATGGAGACGGATTTTACTCAAGTGGGTGATGCTCCAATTACAGATGAAAAGAAGCTTGCGTTTGCAGCGTACCGTCAAGCGCTTCGCGATTTACCCCAAAACTTTTCCAATCCAAATGACGTCATTTGGCCAGAAAAGCCAACCCAATAAACCGCTTCTCATAAGGCGGTTTTTTTGTATCTAGACAAAGCCCTTTGCAGCAATGTGAAGGGCTTTTTTATTGGAGCGTTTCTCTGTGCAGAACTCAAAAGTAAAAACATTGGAATACCCGATCATCAAAGAGTTTCGATTGAATGGTCGTTGGGTGTCTCCAAATGAAAAAACTATCCATCTTTTGCCTCAACAAACGGTCTTCCTTATCCAAAACGGGAAATTAGGGCCAGCGATTGAAGTCAAGGTGTCGTCTAAATCCACGGAAAAAGAGGGCAAGTAATGCTCACGTCAATCCAAGATTTTGAACTCAATGGGGTAGAAGTTAATACCATTGAGCCTCAACCAAGCATGGGACCACTTGCATTGCAGGTGGTTCATTTAATTGGTACCGCCCCAAACAAGAATACGGGCTTGAGTTATAACGAGCCAACGCGTTTATGGAATTACAGTCATGCGATGTTATCGCTTGATAGCGTTGGGACCAGGCAAGGCACATTGCCTAATGTGGTTCGCTACTTACTTGAATACGTTAAGTGCATTGTGTACGTCACTATTGTAGAAGCCAATGCGGACGCATCCGTGACTGAAGCAAATATCATCGGCGGGGTAAACAGTTCTACAGGGGCGATCACCGGCCTTGAAACCGTTAAGGCGTGCGCTGAAACGCCAACCATTATTGCGGCGCCAGGCTTTAACTCGAAAGCCGTGGGTCAAAAGCTGGCGCTTATTGGTCGTGATGTTCGTTGTCGTCCGGTTCTTGATGGCCCAAATACCAATGATATGGCAGCTGCAGAGTTTGCCGCTGAATTTGGCTCGGAAGGGACGGGACAAGATAAATTGTCGATTATCGACCCATGGTTTTTGAAAACCTATGATGGCGTACAATCTCTTATGCCTGCTTCTATTGCTTTGGTGGCAGCGATGGCCTCAGTTGAAGGCTGGGAGAGTCCGCAAAATCGAGGGGTGCTTTGTGATGAAACTGCTCGTAATGTTTCATACAAAATCAACGATAAAACCACTCAAGCCAATTTCCTGAATAAGCATGGTGTGGTGACGATTGCTCGCACAAGAATGGGGGGAATGTCTATCATTGGCAACCGCTCTAATACCGGGCGCTTTCTCTCTTATGTCGGTTTGGAAGATTTGATGGCGCGTAAGCTGGAAGAAACCAGCCAACCGCTGATGGGTAAGCAGCTTACCGAAGAGTTCATGGATCAAGTTGTTGACCGTTTAACGAACTGGGGCCAAAACTTGGTGGCTCAGGGCGTTATCCCAGTATTTAAAGCATTCCTGCACCCAAGCAAAAACAACCTAGAGAATTATACCTCTGGGCGTTGGTACTTGTGTGTTAACTATGGTCGCTATGCTCCAAATGAGCACATGGTCTATGAAATGAGTGTAGACAACGGCCTTATCGAAGCGTGGCTAGAGGAGGTCATCAATGGCTGATCGTATTCGCATGCGGCTCTCGGCGCAGATTGAATCTGTGCCACTGATGAACGAAATCGTGGAGTTCACTCCGGTTGATATTAAAACCAAGACGGTGTCCAACGAGGGCTCGTTTGTCGAGTCTGAAGATGTCGTGGGCTTTGAGCCGCTTAAGTGGACGCTTAAAGTACGTGGTGATCACCAAAAAATCCAAAATGCCCTTGGCCGCTTCTTTATGGATAACGCTCAAATTAACGTGACGGAAAAAGGAAAAGACACCGATCAGGCGAAGTACCAAGAGGTTTACTCGATGTACGGGCCAATCACCAACATCAAAAAAGATGCAGTGAAGATGGGAGAAAAGCCAACCGTAACCATTGAAGGTACCTGTAAAGCATACAAACTCACCGATACGGGTACTGTCATTCACGACATTAATGTCGATACGGGTAAGACCGTCGTTGGCGGTGTGGATTTGATGGGGACGGCGGGTATTAGTTAGGAGAGGTGTTGATACACCTCGACCAGTGGCATGGGAAATGGTCGTTTGTTTTGCTCGACAGCTTTGAGTTTGTTAATGCGAATAACTATTGGTTATCTTTGCGCAAAAGAGTTTATTCCCAAGCTATCGTAAAGCCACCCACATCCCAGTCGTACGGGAGCGTGTAACCGGAATCTACCAATGATGAGATTATGGGTTTTATGACGGTTTCTACGACAGGCTCTTCACCAGCTCAATGGTTAAGGGCTCAGCAAGCGAAAGAGATCGTTCGAGAAGTGAGCGATATGCAGATCTGCACATCGCCTTCTCACTAACCTTACCCAATCAAAACCTAAGCCACCCAAATCGGGTGGCTTTTTTTATGGGAAAAATTCATGAAAAATCAAAGCAAACTGACTTTTTTCTCGCGTGAAAGCGTGACCCTTAAAACGATCCCTGTTGCGCAGTTCCGTAAGCTGCCGCACATCGAAGCCGAACAAGAACTCACGGCTAAACAGCTCTTCGAACAACGTAAAGCCGTGATTATGGCGTGCAGTGATGTGACTAAAGACGAGTTCGAAACCTTAGCGGTGCCTGACTTTAATCAGCTTTATGACGACATCTGTGATTTGATTCTAAAACCATCAGATGAACTGCAGGGTGAACAGCTTAATGGTAAGTCGGTAGAGTTTGCCTTGCTGCATCCTTTCGAAAATGAAGTAGGTGACAAGATTAATAAGGTGAAGTTTTCCATTCCTAAAGTCGCGCATTCCGAAGCGTTGGCGGACATCACCGAAGAGCGAGCGCGTGAAGATTTCATGTTTGAGGTGATCACGGGCTTGCAAAGGTCCGATCTTGATTTTCTCTCAATCAATGATTATCTGGCGCTAAAACCGCAGGTGGGCGCTTTTTTTCAACAATCGGCGGCGTACTTTCGCCCGATGACGTTGAGAGCCTAATCGACCTCGTTCCAATGCACCGAAATACATCTGAGTCTGAACTAAGGCGATGGCCACAAGATGTCGCGGTGCGTCGTTATGAGCTTATTCTCGCCAAACTTGGGGTGAAATAATGTCCGAGAAAATTAACCTCGTTCTGAATACCACCGTCAATGGTCTTGAGGACATTGTTTCAACGACCACAGCCACAGAGCGGTTAACCGCGGCACTTGAAAGCCAGCGTGGAGAGGTGATCTCACTTAATGGCAAGCTCAAGCAATTAAATGGTTTTGAGTCTGCCAGCAAGCGAGCAGCTAAGTTAGCCGGTCAGCTTGATGATGCTAAAGCAAAGGTGACTCGCCTTAGTCAAGAACTGGAAGACAACAAACATCGAACTTCGGGTCTTCGGGTTGAATACAGTAAGACACAAGCGGAGATAAAAGGCCTCAATTCTCAACTGAAAAAGGCCTCGGGCGAAGGGACCATTGATTTAAAGAATCGGTTATACGAAGCGCAAAAACGGCTAGATTCATTTAACGATGAGATTCACCAGGGCAAGGTGAAAACCAATGAGTTGAATGCGGCCTATAAAGCGGCAGGTAAACGGGTTACCCAGCTAACCGATAGCCAAAATAAGCAGCGCGAAAAACTCAGAGGGCTGGGCTCCGCGTTAAAAGAGTCTGGGATCAATACTGGCCGTATGAGTGATGAGCAAAGAAAGCTCGAAGCTCAGGCAGAAAAGGCCACAGCGGCTATCGCCAAACAAAACCGTCACTTGAAAGAGATGAAATCAATTCAATCACGAATTGATACTCGCGATGCAAAATTGAGTGAGATTGGCGGTCAAGCGACGTCGCTTGCCATGGCTGCTGCACCAATAGCGGCGACGGTGTGGTCGGCAGTAAAGAACGAAAGCTCGTTTGCTGATGTGAAAAAGGTGGTCGATATGACCCCTGAAGAAGCAGATGCCATGCGTAATTGGTCGCTAAGAACCTCCACTGAAATACCGATGAGCGCCAATGACATCAACGCTATGTTGGCAGCTGGTGGGCAAAGCGGCATCAAAGACAAAGCCGAGTTAAAACAGTTCGTGCTCGATTCTGCACAAATGGGTGTCGCTTTCGATATGGAAGCTGGCCAAGCGGGTGAAACCCTCGCGGTATTTAAAGCAGCATTAGGGTTAGATCAAAATGGTGCGATGGGCCTTGCTGGCCTTGCCAACCATTTATCGAACAACTCGAATGCGAAAGCTAACGACATTGCAGGCGTAATGGCTAGGCAAGGCGCGTCTGCCAAAATGGCGGGGTTCTCCGCTAATGAAGCCGCGGCGCTTTCGGCGTCGATGTTGTCTGCAGGTATGGGGGAAGAACGCTCTGCAACCGCACTTAAGAATATTTCAGGTCGCCTCACTCTTGGCGGCGCAGCAACCAAAGCGCAGCAAACCGCGTTATCAACCGTAGGTTTCGATTCAGTAGAACTCGCCACATCAATGCAAAACGATGCTTCGGGGACGTTATTGCTAGTGCTTGAAGCCATAAGAGATGCGCCATTAGAAGAGCAAAGTGCATTAATCACTCAAATCTTTGGTGAGGAAGCGAAAGGGGCTGTGGCTTCACTGGCGGGTAACACGGATCTATTTCGTAAAACGCTCAAGTTAGCTAAGCAAGGGCAAGACGTTCATATTCAGTCATTACAAGACGAATATGAGGCACGAATAAACACCAGTGAAAACGGCATTTCTCAGTTCATCAACAAGGTGAACCGTTTAAGCGTGCTCGTTGGTACCGCTCTTTTACCTGCGCTCAATTGGGTACTTGAGCCATTAGGTGATGGCATCAATCTATTGGCGGATTTTGCCGAAGCTAACCAGGGCGTTACGGCTGCGGTTGGAATTGGTGTTGCTGGCTTATTGGCGTTCAAAGGCGCGATGTTAGCAGGCAAAGCTGCCTCCCTTATCTTTGGTAATACCCTCGATAAAGGGCGCTTGTTTCGAAAGGGCTTAAACCGAGAAACCCAACAAAGTGGCCGAGCAGCGGCTTTTGCAACGAAACAACTTAGCCGGTTAAACCGAGCCATGATGAGTATGGGCTCTGGTCGTGGCGGGAGAGGAAGTGGCGGTGGTTTGGGTGCCAGTGGTCGTCGGTCAAAAAGCCGAATGCCTCCACGTAAGTTACGTTCACGAAACCCACTTGCTCGAGCTTACAACATGGCGAGCACAATGATGACGGCCAACCGTGGCGCTTTGCCATTATCGTTAGGCGGTGGCGCATTAGCGATGATGCCAAGCGTTGCGATGGCGCAAGATGGCATCGCGCTAGCTGGTGATGTGGCTCAAGGTGCGGGTAAAGCAGGCTTAGGCAAATTACTTAGGCCGCTTGATATGGCGATCAGTGCCGGCAATATCGCAACGGCCGTCACCGAAGGCGATACCAAAACCGCCTTGGCCGAAGGTGGTGGGCTACTTGGCAGCATCGGAGGGGCCAGTCTTGGCGCGACTATCGGAACTATGGTCTTCCCTGGTGTCGGTACTGTGATAGGCGGTTTAGCCGGTTCGTTATTAGGCGATCTTGGTGGTGAGTTTTTAGGGGGATGGTTTGGCGATAAGCTGGATTCGCCCGACGATAAACTCATGGCTTCGGAAACGGTATCTGAAAAGTTAGTCGAGAAAGAAAAAAACGAATCTCTCATCCGTCAAACCCCCAATGTCATCTTTAAAACTGACGTCGCTATTCAGGCCGCACCAGGTATGGATGAACAGAAAATTGCAGCCCAGGTTACCGCTCAAATTGACCAACAAATGAAGTCCCAATATGACTCTTTAACGGGGCTTACCATCGACGATTCCATTAACGTGTCAGCCATTGATAGAGGATAACCATGCATCATTTAGTGATTGGGGAGTTCGTGTTTTCGGTTGGAGATAAAACGCCCATAACGAAGTTTGATAGAACAACGGCAGGCGCTTACTCCGAAGTGGGCCTCATTGATAATGCGCGTTCAGAGCGAACGGGCAGACCACTTGAAACGATAGATGTTACAGCAAAGTGGCTTCAATACAGCGCCGCTAAGTCCGTGGACGTGATTCGTGCCTTGATTGATGAGCCTCAACAAGTGAGTGACGGTCAAGGTTTTAACCTGGGCCGTTGGACGATCAAACAGATTAAAGAGGGGCGCAGTGAGCTTATTCATGATGGGCGCGCCATGGTGACGGATATGTCTTTGCAGCTCTTGGAGTACCGTGGATGAAAATATTTGCGCGTAAAGGGGAACTAATCACTGATTTACTCTTTAAACAAACAGGTCAAGACAGTGATCAGTTAGAGATCGCGTTTTATCGCCTTAATCCGCATGTCCGTGGTGATGCCTTCACTGTAGATACCCATGTCCATATTCCTGAAATATCTACGGTGAAACCCACTCAATCTGTTACGAGGTCTTGGGACTAATGTTCAAACTAGTCGGCAAAAATAGCGAACTGTTATTGGCTCGCCTTAAATCGTGGCGTCTATCTGATGGCAACGGGATTGAGGGTGATAGCCTTTCTTTAACGATCAACTCTGATGACATTGACGGCATTCCCCCGAAGGGAGAAAAGTACTCAGTCTATTTGGGTGAAGTGCTGCGTGATGAATTTCAAATATCGAAACGTTCCATCAGCTTACATCCCCGAGAAGTGACTTTGGTGTTGTCTGTCGCCCCTTTCAGTATTAAAGATGAAACCGGTTATCGAGAGCGTAAATCGATGAGCTGGGACAAGACAACACTGGCTCAAGTTGTTGCGGATAATGTGACCCCTCATGGCTTTCAAACTTTTGTGCATCCGAGATTACAAAAAATTGAAATCGCGCATGTCGATCGCACTGATGAAAGTACGCCTTCGTTTTTGTACCGGCTTGCTAAGCAATATGATGCTGTCGCTAAACCTATCGATGGTCGCTTTATTTTTGCTCCCAAGGGGGAAGCCAGAAGCGCCAGTGGCAAAGACATTGAAACCATCACGTTATCGCAGCCCAGTGGTAATCAGCCACAACTTCCGAATTTCATCAACGTGAGTATCGACCTCGATGGACGAACGGATGTCGCCGGTGTTAAGGCATTTTATCTTTCGACTGAGGACGGCACTCGACAGGAAGTGAGAAAAGGTAAGGCGCCATTTAAATCGATAGGTAAAGACAGAAACAGTCAACAAGAAGCAGAGCAGGCATGCGCGAGCGAACTCAGACGAATGCAGCGAGAGGGACGAAAGCTCAGTATCGAAGCGCCGCCAAACCCAGCGGTATTTGCGGAGGGGCTATTGATTCTCGATAGTTCTTTCCCTGATGCATTCCAAGGAACGTGCTCAATAGACAGCGTTTCGTTTTCAGGCCAAGGCTTACAACCAAGGCGCATGAGTATTAAAGCCACCTTAACAGGAGAATAGAATGATTAAGTTGAATGCCGGTGTTCATCATACCGCTACTGTTCGCTGTAAGATTTCCGAAGCGCAAATTAGAAAATACTCGAAAGACCCAAGAGTGACGCAGTTGAAAGATGAGCGTTATTCGCTTTACTTGCGTTTTCGTAAGAATCGAGATCAGGGTTCGTGGGTTTATATGGAATATAAAGACGGTGCTCAGAGGCCTCATACGCTAGGGAAGTACCCGAACCTTTCAGCCCCTCATGTGTTTAATGTACTCAATTATTACGTCTTAGATCTCGCTCAGGGCAAAAGAGCGATATTTAATGAGTTTGAAACTGTTGATGAGTTGTTGGTTTGGCATCTAGACAGAGAGAATCGGTCACAGCACTTATCTGCAGAGCGGATCATCTCGCTCAAATGTATGGTTGACCTTCACCTCGTGCCCAGACTGCATGGGGAAAGAATTGCTGAGCTGACTCATCGGAAAATTGAGAAGTTGTTGATGAAACCGCTAAGGGAGAACAACTACTCAATCAGTTATATTCGATCTATCTTTCAGGCTTTAAAGGTTGCCTTCAAAAAGGCGAAGAAGTTAAAGATGATAGGGCATAACCCATTAATCGATATGGTGTTTACAGATTTCATCACGGCCAAAATTGAAGCAAAGGGATGCAGCCTTAAACCAGGCGATGTTCAAGAGTTATTGGAAGGGCTTTGCACATCAGATCCTTTTGCCCGAGTTCTAGGTCTACTGATGCTTAGCCATGGTTCACGTATTGGTGAAACGCGTAAGGCCAAATGGTGCAACGTCTGTTTCAAAACTAAGCGATGGAAAATCCCTAAGCATGATACGAAGACAAAACGAGAGGTCATTTACCCATTAACAGACGAGATGGTCGAACTGTTAAAGGCGTTTAAAGCATGGCAGTTAGCTAACTATTACAAGGGTAACCATGTCTTTCCACAAACCAAACGAGATAAAGCACCAATATCTCGCGTCAGCGCTACGGAGTTAGTTAAAACGGTATCAAAGGGTAAATGGTGTGCTCATGACCTAAGGAAGCTAGCGAGAACTATCTGGGCTGATATAGGTATAGATTACCTAGTTGGTGAAACGCTGCTCAACCATGCCAAAGGAAAGCTAGACCAGGCATACATCCATACTCACATTGAACTGCAAAAATTTGAAGCACTAAGATCCTATCATCAATGGCTAAAAAATTGCTGGCGGTCATGTTATTTGCCTACATTTGAATAATTTTGTCATGGTAAAAAGATCATCTAGATCAATCATTAAAAGACATTTAAATATGAATAGCTCAGGACAGTATTAGTATGGGTAATTTTGAAGAAAAGTGTGAGGTTAGTCACACTTTGGTGGCAGCTGCGCGACATGCCCCACATCAGGTGAAATGGGTGAAGTTAAGCAAGACACAATTAAAGGTGTTGGATTCGATAAAGCAGGGTGAAGAAGTGACAGCGCAACTTATCGCTAAGCGATGTGATTTGTCACCAAGTTGGGCCAGTTCTCTTTTGAAAAGTTTATATCTGAGATGCTATCTAACAAGAGTAAATGTTGGATTAGACTTTGGGGGGATGGAGTTTCGATATAGGCGCTTGGACCATTAATTGTAATGATCCATAAGAACGCGTAGTTGGTCATCTTAAATGTCTACATGTGCCTAGCTGTGTAGTTTTTTATAATATCCCTTCGGCTTGATCATACTTTGGAGGTCACCATTAAACTGTTTTAGTGCCTCTTGCTCAAGATCTGCATAAGGTTTTTCTAGCTCACGTTCATAAGATTCAGAAAATGCTTTACTCGCGAGTTGATTATGTCGAGCTAAAGGCCAAAAATCTCGCCATACTAGGCAGTGTGTTGTTGAGACCATTTCCCATACAAGGCTAGAATCATATAAACCTAGTCGAACCCCTAGAGCAAGATTGTCATAATAGTCGACTTGTTGAATGATTGTCTCAGCGTCCTTTCTATCCAACATTTCCATAGCAGTTTTCATCATATCGTAGTTGTCGTAATGGTTATAAAGCTCGAGTTGAATGATGATTTGGTTCATTTCAACTCGAGCATTAAACAAAGAGTCATCGACTTTTGGTTTTTTTGAGAGTTGGTCTAATGTCCTTTTTAATATTTCATGTTGACGAGATTGTTGAAGATTTTGAATAGCAATCGTAGTTGCAAAAAGAACCGAAATGCTGGCAACTAAAGGGGTTAAAAACTGTTGCCAATGACCACTTTTAGCGCCTAAGAAACCAATGCAAAGACCAACTAAACCCATTAGGAGAAGTGGTATAAGTCTTACGAATTTCATGATTTTTTCCTATCTATACGTAACGCCGAGGGTTGTGCACTTGTTTTAACACGATTTGCATCCTTTAGCTCAAAGCTTTGAATCCAAGCAATATATGTGTTCTCGGAATTCTTTAGTATCTCTATCAAACAGAGCTACAGAACTATAAAGTAATCTTCTACTAAATAATTCAATTTGTAATCAGTATGTTAGCTTTGTCAAATTTGCTTCGGGTAAAGTGAGCCAGATGACATTGTTGCAGGCAAATGTCTTTTCCAAGTAGAAGGCATCGATCTATTAGGTTCTTCTGGAGCCTATAGATGCGCAAACGCGGCCACACCGCGCGAAATAAAAATTTTTGGGGTTGTATGGTCACCACCAGCCTTGAGTTATGGGATGCGTGCCTTTATTCTTTGAGCATTAAACG
The DNA here is from genome assembly GCF_041439295.1 of Vibrio sp. 1F253. Lineage (NCBI taxonomy): Bacteria > Pseudomonadati > Pseudomonadota > Gammaproteobacteria > Vibrionales > Vibrionaceae > Vibrio > Vibrio sp. 1F253. Next base: position 74,119 of record NZ_JBGONU010000021.1, read on the forward strand.
TGACGCGTAACGTCACAGTGATTAGGTTGCTACGTTTAGTATAAATAGCGTTAGGTTAATAAATTAGTATCGAGGGAAAAATGGCAAGAAAAGCTAGGTGGGAGTCTAAGAGTTTTAGTAAAGGTGTTCAGATGTTTCGCCTTAGCTCGTGGAAGTATTTCTCCGACTTTATCAGTCAAGAATTGCTGAACTTTCCCAATTATATTTTCCGCGGTCATGCGGATAGTAAGTGGCAATTAGAGCCAACATTGGACCGAATTATTACGTCCCCAATCTCTACACGTAGAGAGCAACACCTTGAACGCTTTAAGTACGAAACTAGAGGTAGGCGTGGATCCAACCCTCCACTTATGGAAAATGAAAATGATTGGTGGGCTTTAGGTCAGCATCATGGTTTAGCTACGCCATTATTGGACTGGACGGAATCTCCTTTTGTTGCACTCTACTTTGCTGTTAGTGGAGCATTAAAAGAAAATAGCAAGAACTTGACAGTTTTTGTTTGTAGTCAAAATTCTATTCTTGAGCGTAATTCAATCATTGAAAGCGATGACGCTATTTCTTTGGTAAATGATCAGAAGCCGACAGTAAAAATTGTTCGTCCTCTGAGTGATGAGAACAGTAGGCTTGTTAGCCAGCGGGGTTTGTTTACACGAGGACCAAACAACATTGACCTAGAAACTTGGTTTAGAACACACCCAACAAAAGGTTCGGCAAGGTACATGGAATTGATTCGGTTGGATATACCGAATGAAGGTTTAAAAGACTGCCTTACATACTTAAACCGCATGAATATCAGCCATTCTACATTGTTTCCTGATTTACAAGGAGCATCAGAGCATTGTAACAACTACCTAAGAGTTGAACGATATTAACCTAATAAGTGTTTAATATTAAAGGCACTCACCAGAGTGCCTTTTCTCTACCTGTTACCCGAACTTGGCCTTAATCAGCTCAGCCAACCTTTCATTCGCTACCTTGGCAATCTCCAAATAATCCTCAATCGTAAAACTGCTAGGTTCTTTCAGTCGATCAGCTATCTCAGATGGTGCAGCAACCATCGCATCAAACGGGACGGGTTGGGTACTCACCACACGGCCATTTTCCATATTCAGCAGTAATCGTAATCGCTTTGGTGGCTCAATAACCTCAGGAACATTGCTGTACTGACGGCTCCAATGCTTCCACAACACATCATCACATTCATTTTGATAATGGATAACAGCGTTTTTAATATCTGCACGAACTCGGTTAGGTTGGAGTGTCTGTAACCAGCCGAAGAGTTTGCGTAAAGGAAGACAAGATACAGGGTTGTGAGGATCTATAGAGGGTATTGCTATAACAGCAACACCCCATCGGGCTTTATTACTATTTAGCTTTCTTGACTGATAACTCCAGTCCATTCCCATACCTTCGACAATATTTTTCATTGGGGTATAGGGTTCACCATTTTGATCAATGACGATGAGATTTGAACCGTGAAATGAAACTGTGATTTGAGAGCTAGGCATAAGTAGCCTCCTTGGATGCAATGAGATTATCACCACTCGCAACGAGACCAATCATTGGGTGGCGAACTGAGTGAGATTGGTCTTACCGCTCCAAGGGACGGCGCACCGGAGTGCTCCCACCCAGCTCACCATAATTTAGATGTGCTGAATCGCGCGCATAAAAAAACCAGCTGAGAACTGGCGATTATGCGCCTTGGAAATAAAACAGGAGACCAATCCCGTCATTGGATTTTGCCAATGAAATTTTAATATAGCGTATACCCTCGGATTCTTCTACTTAATTCATTGTTATCTTGTGATCTCATTCTTGAGATATTATAAATCTTATTAATTTTAACATGGACTATTGAATGTGGTTATGTGTGTCTCCATAAGTATTTATAGATGATGGCTTTATAGGCCACTAATAAATAAAGGAAATGTAATGACTAGAGCGAGAAATACACGAACAGGTGCTATTGAATCGGGCTTAAGCTTAAAAAAGTACAGTTGTATTGATGAAGTACCTAAAGGAATACACGAGTGCCCAAATCAAAGGTGTAGATATCCGGCTTTTCCATGGGCAATTGGCAGTGAAACCCGAGACCCCTTCTTTTCATATAGAAAACATCATATAGAGGGATGCCATTTTGAAGGAATGGTAGAGCAAGAATCAAATCAACCAGGGGAAGAGGGAGGAACTGGAACATATAAACTACCTCATATTAATGAGTTCAAAATGCCTCCAAAACCTAAAAAGCCAGTATTTGGCGATGGAGATGGAAATGTAACCAGCAATAAAAAGTCATCAAAAGGTGGAAAGGGAGGTAAGCGTAATGCAAGACAACACCAAACATCTTATATGGTAGGTGCACTGGTTGATTTTTACCTTGAAGATATAGAGCACCATAGTGTGTTGCCTTTACAATTGTTAACGAAACCATTGACATATACTTCTGCTTTCCAAGAGATAACGTCTAAGCCTGGTATAGGTTACAACACCAATTATATTTTTTACTGTGAGATTAAAAACTCGGTAGATTTAGCAATTGAAAGTGACTCAATTACTGTTGAATTAATGAGTAAAAATCATAACGGAAAAAACTACAAAGTTGTCTTTGATTGCAGTGATTGGACCGAGCACCAAAAATCATCGTTAATTGATATGTTTGAATATAGTAAAGACTTAGCTACGAAAGCTTTTTTTGACCAACGTGCTGATAAGGCTTTTGTATTCTTTATTGGTCGTCAAGATAATGTGAAGACTAACTTGTTTCATTGTCGAGTGTCTCAGTTTGCTCATGTTCATGTAGGGGTGAAATTTGACCTTGCACCCAATGACGCTGGCACCTGGAGGTTACCAAAGCAGAAAAAAATAGAAGATAAATGTGAGCTATTTGATGAGCCCAATTATGCTGCCTTGCCAGAGCCAGAGCCAGAGCCAGAGCCAGAGCCAGAGCCAGAGCCAGAGCCAGAG